>NZ_JBFUJG010000275.1:0-3367 GCF_056401495.1 Mucilaginibacter sp. P4_E8 | reverse complement strand
TGGGGCCGATTTAAATTCGATCAAAGAACTTTTGGGCCACGCCAACTTAAGTGCCACCCAAATTTATACACACAATTCAGTTGAAAGATTAAAGTCTATTTACAAACAAGCCCATCCAAAGGCGTAATTTAAGGAGGAAACATGAAAATTACAGTGCAATCAATTCATTTTACCGCAGACAGGAAATTATTAGATTTTATTCAAAAAAAGGCTGATAAGCTCGATACTTTTTATGACCAGATAATTAGTGGCGAGGTTTACTTAAAGCTTGAGAATGTGGAACATGAGGCAAACAAGATAACGGAAATAAAATTGTTACTGCCCGGAAATCAGATTTTTGCGAAGGAGCAGTGCAAAACTTTTGAAGAAGCAACTGATTTAACGATTGAAAGCTTGCGTAAGCAGATCGAAAAGCATAAACAAAAGAAAACTATTGCTGATGCCGCAGCCAAAAAGGCTGTATTGATAATGGCAGAAGAAGGTTTATAAGCATAAAAAAGGCCTTTTTTAGGTGAAAATCGACGGGTTTAAAGCCCGTCGATTTTTTTTGATAAAAAATTTTGTACAGGTTTAATTTTTTGTAGATTTGCAATCCCTTTCAGAGAGGTGCTGACCGCAGCAAATTTTTGTGAAGATTGTTCTTTAAAATATAAAAAAGCTTATTAGTTTTGCCGCTCTAATTTTTGAAACATATAAAGGTTCAAAAAACAAGAAAAGTAAAATAAATATAAGCCTCCTTAGCTCAGCTGGTAGAGCGACTGACTTGTAATCAGTAGGTCATTGGTTCGATCCCGATAGGAGGCTCTGTTTTTTTCGGATTATGGTGTTTAGCTTCAACTTTGAACATCGGAAATCCGAAATTAACAACTGGGGGGATACCAGAGCGGTCAAATGGGACGGACTGTAAATCCGTTGCTTCGGCTACGAAGGTTCGAATCCTTCTCCCCCCACTGGGAAATCCAGGATACTAAATTCTAAATTCTAAAATTTGTTTTAGAGTTTAGAGTTTAGTTTTTGGAATTTAAAAAAAGCGGAAGTAGCTCAGTTGGTAGAGCGATAGCCTTCCAAGCTATAGGTCGCGAGTTCGAACCTCGTCTTCCGCTCAAAAGGAATATCGGATTTCGAAATTTCGATTTCGGATTTGAGAAATTGGATTACGAGTGTTTGCTTTCAATAAATCAGAAATCAAACATCCGAAACCCGAAATCAAAAAATAAGCCGACGTAGCTCAGGGGTAGAGCACTTCCTTGGTAAGGAAGAGGTCATGGGTTCAAATCCCATTGTTGGCTCAATAGAATAAAAGAATAAAACAGAATACATTTTTAAGTATAAAATTAACCTACAAATAATTAAATATAATCATGGMAAAAGAAAAGTTTGACCGCAGTAAACCGCACTTAAACATCGGTACAATCGGTCACGTTGACCACGGTAAAACAACCCTTACCGCAGCTATTACTAAAGTATTGGCTGATAAAGGTTTCTCAGAAGCTCGTTCATTCGATTCAATCGACTCTGCTCCTGAAGAAAAAGAGCGTGGTATCACTATTAATACAGCTCACGTTGAGTATTCAACTGCTAACCGTCACTATGCACACGTTGACTGTCCAGGTCACGCGGATTATGTGAAAAACATGGTTACAGGTGCTGCTCAAATGGACGGTGCTATCATCGTTGTTGCTGCTACTGACGGTCCGATGCCTCAAACTCGTGAGCACATTTTGTTAGCCCGCCAGGTAGGTGTGCCTTCATTAGTTGTGTTCATGAACAAAGTTGACATGGTTGATGATCCAGAATTATTAGAGTTAGTTGAAATGGAAATACGTGAATTATTATCATTCTACGAATATCCTGGAGACGATATCGCTGTAATTCAAGGTTCTGCCCTTGGTGGTTTGAACAACGATCCAAAATGGGTTGAAAAAATTATGGAGCTTATGGATGCTGTAGATACTCAGATCCCTATCCCTCCGCGTTTAACTGATCTTCCTTTCTTAATGCCTGTYGARGACGTATTCTCRATCACTGGTCGTGGTACTGTTGCKACYGGTCGTATTGAGCGTGGTGTAATCAACTCAGGTGAGCAAGTTGACATCCTGGGAATGGGTGCTGAAAACTTGAAATCAACTGTAACTGGTGTTGAGATGTTCCGTAAGATCCTTGACAGAGGTGAAGCTGGTGACAACGTAGGTTTATTGTTACGTGGTATTGAAAAAACTGATATCCGTCGTGGTATGGTTATTTGCAAACCAGGTTCAGTAACTCCACACACTGACTTCAAAGCTGAAGTTTACGTATTATCAAAAGCAGAAGGTGGCCGTCATACTCCATTCTTCAACAAATACCGCCCGCAATTCTATTTCCGTACAACTGACGTAACTGGTGAAATTTCATTAGCCGAAGGTGTAGAAATGGTTATGCCAGGTGATAACGTTACCATCACTGTAAAATTGATCAACGCTATCGCTATGGAAAAAGGCTTACGTTTCGCTATCCGTGAAGGTGGCAGAACAGTAGGTGCTGGCCAGGTAACTGAAATTTTGAAATAAAATTTCAAAAAGGTTAATTGGAAACATAAGTTTGACTGTAAAAAGCAAACTTATGTTTTCTTATTATAAATATACACGGGAATAGTTCAACGGTAGAATAGAGGTCTCCAAAACCTTTGATCAGGGTTCGAATCCTTGTTCCCGTGCATAAGCAAGCAATAAAAATGGCTAACGTAAGCGAATATATTAAAGAATCATACATCGAGTTAACTCAAAAAGTAACTTGGCCAACCTGGCGCGAATTGCAAAGCAGTGCTGTATTGGTACTTGTTGCCGCGATTATTATAGCGATGGTTATTTTAGGTATGGACCAAATTATAGCTTATTTGCTTAAAATATTTTATAGTTCACTAACATAATACTGAAGATAGAGATGAGTGATCAATTGAAATGGTATGTAGTGAGGGCCATCAGTGGTAAAGAAAAGAAGGTAAAACAATACATAGATGCCGAAATTAGTCGTTTGGGCATTACGCATTTAGTACCACAGGTATTAATACCTACAGAAAAGTACTACCAAATGCGCGATGGGAAAAAGATAGCTAAAGAGCGTAATTATTTCCCGGGTTATGTGTTAATGGAAGCCGTACTTGATGGCGAAACTGAGCACATTATTAAAAATATAAATAGTGTGATAGGGTTTTTAGGCGATAAAGCCGGAAATGCTATTCCATTACGCCAGGCCGAAGTTAACCGTATTTTAGGTAAGGTTGATGAAATGAGCGCGCAGGGCGAAACAATGAACGTACCTTATTATATAGGCGAGAACGTGAAAGTAATGGACGGTCCATTCAACGGTTTTAGCGGTGTAATAGAAG
>NZ_JBFUJG010000274.1:0-3382 GCF_056401495.1 Mucilaginibacter sp. P4_E8 | reverse complement strand
GTTTTAATTCCCCTTCCATAACAGATAATTGGGGACTGATTCCCGATAACTCATTTAAAATACAAGTTGTAGCCACAACTGACTGTTGAAATTCGCCCAAAAAATAGTCTGAAAACTTATTCCAGATATCTAATTTTAGGACATCTTTATATTCACCCCCCTTCATGTTGTTGATTTCACACGCGTTACCCTGCGATACACCACTTAAATTTACATGTCTCCACTTCGTAGATGAAACTTCAATGATTTCATCTATTGGTGTTTGAGCAATAACCTTAACCTTTCTTCCATATTTATAATCGGGCCTTTCACCATTTTCATCTAGTTTACTATCAACCGGAGTAACTATATGAGTAAAAGATTTAACTCCATGTACCTTTTGATAAATAAGTATTAATTCATTTACGGCGGGACTTAAAGCATTTGTTTTATGTTTTGTTGGAAAATGAAGGATAAAATCATTTTTGATTTCACTCAAATAAGCTTCACCATCCAAAGTATTACTTACATTTTTAAACCAAATAATATCGTCAGGAGTAAAAGTTTTGGTTTCAAGATCTCGTTTTTTTTGTACTCCAAGCTTATTCAAGCTATCGATATAAATCTCCCAAATACCGTGTACGGTGGGAGCGTAAGACACAACCCTACCTCGGCCGGTAGTATAAAGTAAATCATACTTTGAACCTGAATTTGTCAGCCTTGGTTTATTGTTTTCAGGATAGTGAATTCTTGAATCGTGATTTACCGTTAATACAATTATTTGAGCGGTAATTGTATCCTGGTTAACGTTGCTCCAATTTTCATTTATGTAATTTTTGATATCTCCATAGGTGGCAGAACCGTTTAGATAATCTATTGCCGATTTAATCATCTGCCATACGTATGGTTTAGGTGTCATAAAAATATTTATTGCGATTGTCGTTTGGAGGATTCTTATTTAGAAAGGCTTGCTAGGCGTGGTTTTGCAATAACTCTTTAATTACTATCTTCAACCAGTTATGTTTTATTGCAAATCGTCTATATGCTAAAAAAGGGTTATCAATCTTCTCAGAATCACGTTTGAATTTTGCGATTAATGCCTGGATCCCGGCTATTCGTCGATCTTTATTTTCAAGTAACAGTTCTGCTGCAATGTCATCTCTAAAGTCATTTAGCAGTTTTCTTCTTTCATCACGTAAATAAGTCCGAGAGAGCTTGCATTTTTCAATTGTATATGCAAATCTTGTATTATTTGAAGTAATCGCTCCACTCTGTTCAAAAACAATATAGGTAACCGGATTTGTTATTTCTGGGTTAACCATTTTAGGTAATTCACGAAAATCGTAAGAAGCTGATAGGGAATTTATGTTTCTTATATTAGCCAGAGTATTTACGAAAGTGACTTTCACTCCCTCAAGTTCAAAGTTTACGCCTTTATATTCATTACAATGAGGGCAGGCCAATAAGAGATTGTCCCAAGAATAAGCAAGCCAATAATAGTTATTTTTATGTCTGTAATGTTCTACATGGGTCTGCTCTACTTTTTGCTCACAATAGGCACACTTTCCATGGTAAATTAATGCGAGTGCCGATCGTACATCTGCATATTTATATCTGTCGTTATACTTGCCGCTATCAGTGTAAGAGCCATCGTTGATGAATTTCAGTCTATGATTGCTGGTCGTTATTGAAGGCTTTGGTGGCAAACCAGGTAAGGGAAAGAAATCTTCTGTAGCAGGCTTAAGTGATTCAGGAATATTGAGTAAATCCTTATTAATTTTGATCATCCCCTAAATCTTCTTTAAATATATTGTCTATTAAATCGTCTATTTCAGCTTCACTAATAAACTCTTTGCCTTCATTTTTTCTTTTAGATAATTCGTCACCAATTTTTTTATTTATTTTATAAAGAAGAAAGCTGTCGCTAGTATCAGCATCATTATCAGCGACATTCATTCTTGCACTATCCATACCAAATAAAGGTGAAGTAACTAATGAATTAATCATCAAATGATCTAAATTCTTTCTATGATAAGCATCACTAATTTTCGTTTGGCCATCCTTAGCATTTCTAAAAACTCGATATATAATAGCATCTTCAGAGGCCCCCTGGATAATTGCAGGACTGTGTGTGCTAAAAATAAATTGAATTTTTGGAAAAAGCGCGCGTAATTTTTTCACAATATTGAACTGCCATTTTGGATGTAGATGCAAATCAATTTCATCCACCATTACAATTCCTTTTAAATCTTGGATTGACTTTACGGTTGGCTGATTTTGTACCAAACGAAATATTAAATCGCAAACAAAAATTATTACGCTTTTATACCCTTCAGATAACTGATCAAATTTTAACTTGCTTCCTTTTTCATAAAAATAAACTTCAGTACCTTCAAATTCAACATTGACATTTTTCTCTAAAATTTCATATAGCATTTCCTGAATTGAAGATACCGTTAGTGAAACTATCGATTGCTCATCTTTTGGTGTACTATCCTCAGTAACTTCATTTTTTTGATTTTGAAATTCGGCGAGTTTTCTGTCCTTTAACCAGGATACTGGATGTGTTAATACTTGATCACCATCAAATAAACTCATAAACCCATACTTGTCGGCATTATCAGTACTATATCTGCCACGATGAGCTCCATATGCAAAAAATTGATTTAACCAGTTTTTCCGTTTACCATATATATCACCGGCCTCGTCTGATCCGATTAATAGTAAATCTTTATTGTCCTGTATAAGATCTTTAATCTTTCCGGTTTTTTCTTGTTCAGTATTTTCGGTTACAAAATATTGATTAAATGCCAAAAAAATAGCCATTAAGACTAGCGATTTACCATCGCCGTTTTCACCAAGCAAATAAATTTCATTTGTAGAACAAAGATTTTCTAAATTAAGCTCCTTAATTGAATAAAAATTCTTAACTCTAACAGAATCAATTCTTGAAATATGATTATTGATCAAAAATGCACTTTCATTCTTAAATTCCTTATCATCAGCAAGCTTATCTAGGTCCAAAGAGAATGCGTGTTGAAAAAGACGTAAAATATCATTACCAACTTTCGGAATGTCAGGACTAGCAGCTAAAATTTCGTTATATCGCAATTTAAGAGCAGATTCACTTAATTGTTCAAGGAGGAAGCTGGCTGGTTTAATACCATCAAACGTTTCTATAAGTGAATTAAATTTAGGTTTTTGAACTAGATAGAATCTATCCTTGAATTCTATGTCATAAACGAAATCTAAATTATGTCTTGTTAATTCATCATGTACATATGCCTTAAATTTGTCAAAAAAGTCTACAGGCGTAATTATAAAAGTATCTTTTAAGGTGAATTCAATTAAAGAATTTCCTTCGAGCCAAAAACCATACTGAGATTTGGTTAAACTTAAAGCG
>NZ_JBFUJG010000273.1:0-3384 GCF_056401495.1 Mucilaginibacter sp. P4_E8 | reverse complement strand
GTCTTTATGTACTTGTGTTTGAGCAAAAGAAACCTGTGAAATAAGCAAAATTATTGCTTGTAATCTTCACAAATCCGTTAAAAAAAGTGTAAAACATGTTTCTTATTGTGTTGCAATTTTCGACTAATGAAGTAGTCAGACCAATTAACAAATTGTTAACACATTAATTAACTCATCATGAAAAATCTAATTTATTCCCCAGCTTTATTATGCGTTATTTTATTGATTGCATCTTGTAGAAAAAATGAGGCAATACAACCCAGAAATGGCTTAAACAAAACAGATTCTGTTTCATCAGTAGGCCAACCTACACAACGCAATTGCGACTCTGCTAAAATAATAAACTATGTTTTAAGCAATTCAACAGGTATTAATTCATTTGTGATTACATTTTCAGGGCCGCAAGATTATACTTTTAGTTTTCCGGCAAAAGGAAGTAAAACTGTAGCCCYCAAATCAGGCACCTATTATGTACAGATACCTCCTACAGGCGATTATTCAGCTCATAGCTTTTCCTTACGCGGTAGGCCATATGTAAAAGCACCAGGCGCCAGGTATGAGAATGTAAAKGTAAATCCTTGTTCTGTAGAACTGCAAGCCGAAATAAATTAATT
This sequence comes from Mucilaginibacter sp. P4_E8, assembly GCF_056401495.1. Lineage (NCBI taxonomy): Bacteria > Pseudomonadati > Bacteroidota > Sphingobacteriia > Sphingobacteriales > Sphingobacteriaceae > Mucilaginibacter > Mucilaginibacter sp. P4_E8. Next base: position 2,770 of record NZ_JBFUJG010000273.1, on the reverse strand, counting down.
ATTAAATTGCAGATAAGCCTCTCTGAAAACACAGAGGGGCTTTTTGCATTAAGGGTGTTTAGTTAGATAAAAGTGAGATGATAAGGAAGGTTATAATTAAAGTAAAAAATTAATTAATGCGCAATTGTTACTAAATTAGTTTCACTTCTATGGATGTTACCCTTGTACGTATTTTAACCTCTCTCATAGCCGGTATAGCGATTATTGTATTGCTTACCGCAAAATTTAGGGTGCATGCCTTTTTTGCACTGATCATAGCTTGTTTTTTAGTTGGTTTGGGGGTTGGGATGACGTTCAATGATGTGCTGACAACGATTAAAGAAGGTTTTGGCAATATTCTGAAATCATTGGGTTTGCTGATAGTTTTGGGCACTACACTCGGTGCTATACTGGAGCATACTGGTAGTACAAGAGTAATGGCCAATGCTATATTAAAAATTGTTGGCGAAAAGTATGCGGCGCTGGCCATGAGCTTAACCGGGTTTATTGTAGGCTTACCTATTTTTTGTGATTCGGGCTATATTGTTTTGAGCGGGCTAAATAAGTCTTTGGCAAAAAGCACGGGTATCTCTTTGATTATCATGAGTACTTCACTGGCTACGGGTTTATACGCGGTTCATTGTATGATCCCGCCACATCCGGGTGCCGCAGCGGCGGCGGGTATCATCGGTGTTGATTTTGGTAAGCTCATGCTTACAGGAATTTTGATCGCTATTCCGGCAATGATTTCCGGATACCTTTGGTCAAAATACGCAGGTAAGAAAATTCCCGTACAGGTTATAGATGAACCAGAGCTTATAAGCGGAAATCAGCAGCTGCCATCGGTTATTAAAGCGTTTATGCCGGTGGTTGTTCCCATAATTTTAATAGCGGTAAAATCATTTTTTGTAGTGGAACCGGGTGCTGCCGGTAAGTGGATAAATTTATTACTTATACCTGGTGATCCCGTAATTGCACTGGCAATAGGCGTATTGTTTGCTTTTAATACCATGTCATCATGGAAAAAAGACATCCTTGCTCCATTACTGCAGGAAGGTGCAGAAAAAGCCGGAGGAATTTTAGTGATTATTGGGGCAGGTGGCGCCTTCGGAGCGGTTTTGGCAGCTACAAAACTCGGGACACATTTAAGTGAAGCATTACCCCTGGCCACCCTCGGGATACTATTCCCATTTTTATTAACCTGTATACTTAAAACGGCACAAGGGTCTTCCACCGTAGCTATTATTACCGCGGCTTCTATCATACTTCCATTACTGCACGCACTTGGTCTTAATACCGACAAAGGTCATTTACTTTGTGTTTTATCAATGGGCGCCGGATCAATGATGATCTCGCACGCTAATGACGCTTATTTTTGGGTGATCGCGAAATTTTCCGGTCTCGAAATGAAAACCATGTTAAAAGTATATTCCCTTGCAACGGTATGCATGGGCTTAACCGCTTTAGCTATGGTTTATATTGTTTCCTTTTTAATTTAGTCTTATGCATATCCTTATAGCACCCAATGCCTTTAAAAATAGTTTGTCTGCTTATGATGCAGCGCAAGCCATTCAAAAGGGGATAAAACTAAGTACACTGAAATGCACTACAGAGTGTTTTCCGATAGCTGACGGCGGCGATGGAACAGCCAGCCTGATCATTAAGCAGCTGCAGGGTAAAACAGTACCTGTAACAGTTCATGATCCGTTAGGCAGACTTATCCAAACTTCATTCGGTTTAATTGAAAACGGGCGTACCGCTGTGATTGAAATGGCGGATGCATCGGGTTTAAGATTGTTAAAGCATGATGAGCTCAATCCTCTTTCGGCTACTTCATACGGCACTGGCGAGATGATCAAAACGGCGCTTGACGCCGGGGTAAATAAAGTCATCATAGCCATGGGCGGTTCGGCAACGGTTGATGGAGGTACAGGTATTTTAAAAGCGCTTGGTGCCCGGTTCCTGAACGAAGCAGGGCATGAGCTAATCAACCTGCCCGCAAGCCTGACCGATCTTGCGCGGATAGATGTTTCAAATATGGATAAACGCTTGCCGGATTGCGAGATCATTGTACTTTGTGATGTGGATAATATGCTGTTGGGAAGCAGGGGAGCAGCCGCTGTTTTTGGTCCGCAGAAAGGGGCGGATGCTGGCGCGGTTGGAAAACTGGAAGCAGGGCTTTCCAGGTTCAATGATATCACTCTCCGGGAAACCGGGAAAGATATATCCACAATAAAATACGGAGGTACTGCCGGGGGTGCATCCGCCGGGGTATATGCTTATTTAAATGCCAGCCTGGTAAATGGAATTGATAATTTCATGGAGCTTACCGGATTTAACGAAGCTTTGAACAGAAGTACACTGGTGATCACCGGAGAAGGAAGTATAGATGAACAAACCCTTCAGGGGAAAGGGCCTTTCGGGGTAGCTAACCTTGCGAAACTAAAAGGTATACCAGTTATAGGGCTGGCCGGCAAAGTACCAGCCGAGCCAAATGAACAGCTTAGCCAGTACTTTGATGTGCTTTTGGCCATAGGGAACGAACCCTCGGATATTTCGACAGCGCTTAACCGTACCAGGCAAAATCTGATACGTGTGTCAAAAGGGATAGCTGATATGCTCCGGATTGGATAGGGAAGGAAAGTCAGGTTTACCCGGGAAATCATTGTCATAAAAAAAGAACGCCTTTTTCTGTGACGTTCTTTCATATCTATAAGCCGAACAATGGCACGGCCTCCTTTAAAGGTATTTTTAGAGGAAGTTTGATAAGATTAAGATATTACTGCACAAT
>NZ_JBFUJG010000272.1:0-3478 GCF_056401495.1 Mucilaginibacter sp. P4_E8 | reverse complement strand
AGACTTCAAATTTGTCATTTTCGAGTAATTTCTAATAGTAAATAAAGTTAAAAAAACGATTAAATGAAAGAGAATAACGAATAAAATTCAACAAAGTAAAAGGTTTTTAATTACCTATAAACTGTTTAACCTGTTCTGGGAAATACGCAGAATTTCGGCGGCATTTTTATGACTTAACACCCCGATATCAAAACCGCTTAATATTTTTTCAAGTTCACGCAGTTTATCCTGCTGGTTTCTTTTTATAAAATCGCCCCTCAGCACATTGATCTTTTCAAAATCCTGGATACCTTCAATTAATCGCTCAAAGCGGATAGAAGACCGCAGGCCCGGATAAACCAAATAAGCATCTCCTGATGACCATGATCCAAACCGTGTATCACGTACGGGGTCTTTTGTCCAGCAGTTGTAAGCCCATCTTAAGTACCCATCATATCCTTTGTAAGCTGCATACCACGCCAGCCAGGCAGATTCTGCCGGTGCCGAAAAGGTGAATGTGTTAGGATGCCCCTCTGTACAACAGGTATAATATGTGGTGTTAAATCCTGCTCTTTTACGTAATAGCATAGTAGCGCTATCTATAGCCTGATTTGAGGCCACACTATAATCAACCAAATCTTTCTCAATTTCGGGATGATAGTTACCTGCAAGTGAAATTTTAAAATCCTTATTTGCACTTTTTATTAAAGCTATCGCTTTTTGCATATCTGCCATAGGCCTTTCATCCATAGCGATAGTTGTTTTTGTAAACCATCCTTTCTCTTTAAGATGGTTGGCAAAATCGGCCAGCATGGGGCGCCAATGTGCATCATATTCCGGTGTACCAGGTTTAGCGATGATCGCGGTGTCTTTTCCAAGAGCCTCATCATGATAATAAAATTTCAAATTCCAGGGAATCATACTATAACAGTTGATAAACTTATTAATCCCCATCGACATCATAAAAGTTACCCATTTATCAAAAACTGTATAATCATAAGTCCATGAACCATTCTTATTTTTAGTCCATTTCACCATTGATCCATAAATATCATACGTCTGGCTATTCCACGGGTCATAGATCAGTGTAGTGGTAATTGATTTCTGACCGGCATCTGCCAGCATCTTCATATAGGGGCGCATGATATCGAAATGTTGTTTTGACCAGGCTTTTACACCATATACCCGGGAAACCGAATAAGGATTTTGCCACAGATCAAGGTGAAATTTCCAGTATTGGGGTGCAGGCAGGGTATGATCAAGTACTTCTATGCTATAATACAAAATACCAGGATACTTATTTTTGCCTTCCCTGATTTTCACATAACCTTTATAAATGCCTTTAACAGCATTAGCAGGAACCTTAACGCTTAACCAAACAGGCTGGGTAGTGTTTTTAGTTACGGAAAGAACTCTTACCGGATCAATAACATCCTCTACAAGAGAGGAATCATGACCGGCCTGGATACCGCAGCCGCCACCTTCATTATTCAGTCCATCGGCCATCACATAACGTACAAAATTTGCACTGATGTTTTTTACAGGGATTTTATGGCCTTTATCATCTTCGAGCCTACTCCATTCAAAACTTAATTGTTGCAGGTTACGGGTGGTCCATACCAGGAATTGGGTATGTACTTTTTCGCCCTTCCATGCTTTGGTTTGCCATTGGGTTTGTAACGGAAATATAGAAGGGGCATTGCGTTTCTCATAACGAATATCTGTTGAAGCAAAACTTACATAAACACCCGGTTTTAACAAATTCCAGCTTTCCTGTTGAACAGGTTTCGGGTCTGGAAGTTCCTGGTAAACCCCACCCGTTTTAACCTGCGCCGAAACAACAACACTCAATAACAACAGTATTAGAGTAAATTTCATTTTCATATTTCGTTACTTTACTATGAATGGGCTAAATATTTATATTCGATCTTCAAATTTCATTTTTCCAAAAAATTCGGGCAAATGAAAGTTAGGATCGGTAGATTTAATATCATTCCAGGCCAAAAAATGTGGGTCGGGCAGCTCATCACCGCATTTATAAAAATTAACCCGGCATTGCTTCCCATTTAATGATGAAATGGAATGATTACAAAACACTTCTAATGGTATCATCAGGGTAAGTTCCCAGCCAATACCACCCTGTCCGCTATTATCTACCAGKTTTAAATTAGTTTGGTGCCTTATCGTTCTTATAGTAGTCTCCGGTAATAGTTTGCGGTTTGTTCTGTTGGTTCCAAAACCCAACATGCATGTGCCTGCGCAGTTAAACTCAAAATTGTAATAACCCTTTTCGTCTCCAAAAGCTACAAAAAACTCTACGCAGCTATCTTTATAAACCGGCTCATTAGGCTGCTTATAAATTGCCCTTACAGATTTTTCACTCACATAGTATTTTATAAAAATATTATCGTTACCAAAAGCTATTGCAAAATGCACATCCGGCTTATAGCCATCACCAGGCCATGGCACCATTCCAATGTGATTTTTTTCATAACTATCTAATAAAAAAGATACGTGCGCGATAGGGCTTACTTTACTTACAAGCCCTAAAAATGGTACCGTTAATTCTTTCATTCTATTTGGGATGTTAATTTCTTATATGTTTTTGCTACGTCTTGAATTATCTGATCTAAAACAGCATATTGTTCTTCAAGCTTTTTAAGCAGCTGAAACTGTACCCTGGTACGCTGTAAATTATGTTCGGCAAAGCGTGTTTTATAATAAACATCGCCCTCTATGTAATCTGTAAGGAAACGTACGCCTTGCATATAGGGTATTAACAAAACCCCCATTACAAGCGATTTAACTTCCATATCTGATAAAAAGTCACCGGCGCTTTTAAGATATCCCTCTGTATAAGCTTTAAATAACGGAATACTAAGGTTGATTTTTGTAACGTCGTTCTCATCTTCGGATGCGGTATTGATAATGGTGCGGATAGCGTCGCCAAAATCATATGCTACGTAGCCGGGCATAACGGTGTCAAGATCAATCACACACTGTTCATGATCATCCATATCAAGCAATATGTTGTTGAATTTAGTATCGTTGTGTATAATGCGCAAAGGCAATTTTCCTTCTTTTCCTAAGTTCAAAATAGTAACCATCGTGTCGACCCTTTCAATAACAAACGTTAACTCCGGCAAAACATCTTTAACCCGATTTTCAACATCAAGCAGTACAGCTTTATTCAATCTATCCAGCCGCATAGCTATGTTATGAAAACCCGGTATGGTTTCGTAAAGTAAATTGGTATCCAGGTCTGATAATAGTAATTGAAATTTACCAAATGCCTTACCGCCTTCATAAGCTTGTTGCTGGGTAAGTACCAGGTCATAGCTTTTAGTATCCTTCAAAAAACAATACATTCGCCAGTAGTTGCCCCCTGCATCACAAAAAAAACATTGCTTGTCCCTCGCCCAAACCATAGTGAGTACTTCTTTATCGGGGTTTGAGCCCGGAATTTTGGCCAGTTTTTTTTTGAGGTGATTGGTTACCA
>NZ_JBFUJG010000271.1:0-3482 GCF_056401495.1 Mucilaginibacter sp. P4_E8 | reverse complement strand
GGATATGCTTTCCTTAAAGAATCAAGTGAGTTTGATGATACTAGTACCACTTGGCGTTTATTACTATCTGATATAGCCGCTTCTTCTTTAAGGTATTCAATTGAGGCTTGTTCTATTGAAGTCTTAGAAAAGGTTCGGATACGTACTTCTTTATTTGAAACGTCTAAAACTACTAAATGAAGACTACCTTGTTTCTTGTCTGTTTCTATATTTGAAATAACTTGGCTAAAGCCTTCTAATTGAGTTATAACCTGTAGCCGATTTGCATCTTCTTTAACCTGCTTAAATATTTGGGTTTGCGTTACATCATTATATCTTTCTAAAGTATTGGTTCCTTCAATGTAGGCAAAGGCATTACCTACTAGCGAAAAAAAATCAAGCCACTCTTGTGGACCCTGACTTGATTTCAGTGAGTGGTCAATAAACGTTCCCATTGTTTCAACTGCTGTAGCCCACGCATGTTGTAATTTGGTTCGTATTTGTAATTCGATCATTAACCCATCATAAGAGTTATTGATGGTATTCCGATACTTATATACTATATGATAACACCTATATCCAGAATCTTTTGGATGCTGAATATAATCTTTAATACTTTTAACTTCATGCTGAAACGGAGCCTTATTATATACATCTACTAAGTTCGTTACATCTTTTATACTTGGCAATATCGCTCTCAACCCTCCTATATCTTGCATTTGAGAAAGTCGCATATTTGGAAACCGTTCCAACTTAAGAATAATAGAAGTCATACGTTTTAGTCGCTGGGAAACTAGATAATCAATCCCAATCCTGTTTAGTTTTGTGCGCAAGGTAGCTTGAAATGTATTAATAGGATAAGCATGACATGATCTAAAGTTTCCCAGGATTTCTAATGCATTTTCCTTTGCATTAGGAGTTGTATTCACGTCTATTAGCTGGTTAGCAGCCTCATCTATTTGTCTTTTAGAGTGCTTTAGAACATTATCCTTAAGTGCCATAGTATAATATATATGTGAAAGTGGCTTAGATTACCTACGAATATAGTTAGATCTCAGGCATCTCACAACAGCACAAAAGATAAAGAATTTATTATGATTTAGTTTGTACTAAAGGGTTATCTCAAGTCTCCAAATAGATGTTATTTGTAGAATATATTTAATTCACAGATGTTTCAGTTATTCAGCGAGCCGCCTGCGAACAGAGCACGTTGTCTTTCAAAAGAAGCTTGACAGAGCGATTGAAAGAATGCTTCACAAGATATCGGCGCTGCATTTGACCTTTTAAGGTAAGTGCTGGAAGGGCCATCTATCAAATGCTGTGACGGTATCGAAGCAACGTGCGAGAAAGCAGGTGAGCTAAAATTGTGGAAAGCGCCTGACTTAGCAATGAATGAGCATAGCGAATGGATTGATAAGGCCAGAGAGAGCTTTCATGGAGCAATGATTTTGCTTAAGTCAAATTAGGTGACAGATCGCAATAGTTGGTTTATGCCTGCACATTTTATATGTGGGTGGTATATGTGTATAGGGACTGAAATAAAAAAGTGCGGCATAATGTGATGGCCTGCGGTGGAGTTTAATGTGTGCATAGCACTTATTAAACGTAACAATATCTGGCGACTGATTTGAAAAGCTTAAGAGTTGCGCAATACCGATCATCCTGGTGTGTGAGAGGCCTCTACGCGCGTCATAAGCATAGCTTACCATATCCTGTTGTAAGCAACAAAAGCGGGGATGGTAAGTGTAGGCTTATGCCTGAATTGAGCCGCTATCAAAGAATGAAACTTATGCCAATTGCGGCGACGGAAGGTGCACATGTTCGAGGGGGAATAGTTAACAACGTTTTATTAGAGGAAATTCCAGCTAAGGCCCAGAACAAACAGATTGTCGTTGTTAAGTAATGTATTTATTTTTATAACTGCCTTATAGGCAACACTTTTTTTCAAAGGCATTTTATTATTATTCTAATATGTTGGCTGTAAGCATATTAAATTTTAAAAGGCGTAAAGGTGTATGCAAATTGAATTTACAAAGTGTTAATAACTTGGGCATTTGTGTAAAACTATCATTAAAATTATAGTGTTTCAAACAATAACTTTGTTGTAAGTCAGGCGATTAAAGTACAATGAATTGCCAGATGATGTTTGTTTTTTGAGAAATTTAAAAGTAAATAAGTAGACAATGAATATGAAGTCTGAAAAGTGTTCGAAGCACCGATCAGACTTCATTCACGCGGAGACTTGTGATCTCCAACCAGGCTAAGATATCCTGGACTTTCTTTAATGGTTAAGTTTGTAGCAGCAAAAGTCTAAACACTTTCTGATTTAATCAACAGGATTTTATAAACATCTGTTGATAACCCTTAAGGTTTTCAAAACTATTTTCGGGCTGTACCCGTCAGCAACACCTTACTCAAGGTGAGTATTGTACAAAAATTTCATCATTTAATAATAAAAATGAGACCGTACAATTTAAAAGAAAAGAAGAAAACACAAATGAAAAAAGTTAATGAAAGTCCGAGGGTTTCTTTAAATCCACTTTGYGAATATGCTGACGAGGCTACAGCTTCCAGAAGAAATAGTATAATTAGGCAGTGTAAAGTGCCTATTTCGTTCATAACAAAATGGTACAATAGGGCAGAGGATTCGCTGTCATCTTATTTATCAAACATTAGAGACGAGCCAATCTTTCTTTCCATCGAGGCAGATCGCATGAGGGGTATTATTACTTATGATGCAATGGAAAAAAAATATGCTATTGCTAGTTCAGATGCTCTTAGATCATTTTTGAGATCTGAGCTACAGGTTCGTCATCAATTATCCCCATTTAAGCCTGAAGTCGCTGTACATAATCCAAACCACAAATTTATTTTGAGTGGTGTTCAAATTAGCTTGCGTCCCGAATTAATCTTACGAGATGAAAAGGGAAAGCAACAACTAGGATTCGTAAAGTTTTATTTTGGAAAGAATGAACCCTTGGCAAAAGCTAGAGGGGAATTAATGGCTTGTTTAACTAAACATTACTTCGAGAATGAATTTGGATTTAATTTCAAAAGCGAGCATTGTATGGTTTTGGATGTTTACCGAGGTGAAATATTCACCTCTCCCAGGGCATATAAAAGAATTCTAGCTAATATCGAAGCTGCTTGTAAAGAAATTGCGGATAGATGGGATAAGGTCATTGTTTGATTATTTTGTTATTCATTAACACGAAAGGAGCTTACATTACGTAAGCTCCTTTGTTATTTACATTCAGCACTTCTTAATAAAAAAACTGGAAGTTATGTTACGAACTTAACTGTTTCAAACTTCCTTCCATGTGCCCCTTAAAAGTTAATTGAGCACCATGTGGCAAGTATATGAATAGTTTAAAAGTCACTGCTGTTAATGTATAATGTTTGATAAGTGCAACGTTAGCTGTTCCTCTGCTTTTGTCATTAGAGTTTTCATACGACCAATCGAATACATGCACCTCCCGTTCTACACTACTCTCTTTTTGTAT
>NZ_JBFUJG010000270.1:0-3502 GCF_056401495.1 Mucilaginibacter sp. P4_E8 | reverse complement strand
ATATGCAATAACCGAAATGATATTACAAGATTTTTAAAAATTTCTGAATAAAGATATAATTAAACCCCTTAACCGTTTATCAAAACTATTTACAGGACGCATTTTTAATACCGTATGCAATAACAGGAATACCGTTTCACATCCAGGGTATTGTTTAAAGAGAAGTGCTCATTGTTAACCAAATAGCAAAATTGCAACGCTTAAAATGCAAGAATAAATGTCGTTAAAAAACGGTCAATCGGGTAGGTAGACAACCGCAATCAGAAACTAAATTTTACAGTAAGATTATATTATTTTTTATTGATATTATTTTTTATGGCAGGCAACCAAATATTGGTTTCAAAACGTATTGGAGTTATACTAACCTATTATTAACCAATAGTTCAATCAAAATGAAACCTAAGAAAAACCTACCTCTCGTAATTGCTGGTATCGCCGTAATGTTTGCCAGCTGGTCATGTAAAAAAGATCACAAAATTAACCCCGACCAAACTCAAGGCAATGCTGTTAAATTAGCTACAAATTCAAAGTTTGGTAATATTATGACCGATGCAAAAGGAAAAACACTTTACTTTTTTGCAATTGATGCCAACGGAAACTCGGGATGCAACGGTGGCTGCTCTGTAGTATGGCCTACATTTTACCAGGCAAACTTAACTTTAGGCAATGGTCTTGATACTAAAGATTTCGGAACCATTACCCGTGCCGATGGTTCAAAACAAACTACTTACAAGGGCTGGCCATTGTATTATTACCAGAGTGATGCTAAAGCCGGCGATACCAATGGCGACGGTGTGGACAGTACATGGTTTGTAGCCAAACCCGATTATACGGTAATGGTAGCTAATAGCCAGCTTATTGGCAATGATAGTGTGAGGTATGACAGCCAGCTTAAACCGGGCCTGCAAGTAACCCAATACATTACCGACGACCGTGGCCAAACCTTATATTCTTTTAGCCATGACAAATTTAAAACCAACAACTTTACTACTGCTAATTTTAGCAATAACGCGGCTTGGCCAATTGATACAGTGAAAACTGTTCAGAATGCACCATCCATACTTGATAAAACCCAGTTTGAAATAATTACTGTATTTGGCAAAACACAACTGGTTTACAAGGGCTGGCCGCTATATTACTTTGGCAAGGATAATGGGCAGCGTGGTAATAACAGAGGTATATCCTTCCCCTCACCAGGCATTTGGCCTTATACCAATAAATCAACTACAGTTGCACCAATGTAAATAATCGTTGTTTGTAATAACACAAAAACGGGCAAAGGGAATTATCCTTTGCCCATTTTTGTTTAAAGTTATTTTCACCTGCAAAATTGCTAAACGGGCGATAACCTGATTGCGATATGGACATGTCCGGGTGTTCGCTTTTTTGTGTGCATGAAAAACCCGAACAGTCAATAAAAAATACGGTGTTTTCACGGATTGACAACATTGATTTAGCCACTTACATTTGCCATAATGCGCAAGAATAAGAGAAAGCCTGTTAAGAACAGTAAAAAGCCCCTAATGATGCTGGAGCTACCTATTAAAACTTCCATTTTTTTTCTTATACTTTTCGTTTTAGTTTTCCAACAGGAAGCCCGGGGACTGTCAAATACTATAATTAATCCTTTCCACCCCGAGTTAAAACTCATCTCCGACTTTAAATCATTCATTACATTATTTAACAGTATCGTGTCTTACTTTAAAGGGGTTTATTAATAAATAATAAACTAACACCTGCTCGCCTTGCTGACACGCAAAAAATTAAGTATATGTTGGTGATATGCTTAGTAAATGGTCTGACTGACCTTTATACAGCATTACCCCTAAACAGGTAATGCTTTTTTATTGCAGTTAAATATGGTTAAAATCAGCATAAGTTTTTACCATTAAGGCAACCTCTTTCCCGTAGCCCACGTAATTCATATAAACACCTCTTAACCAAACAAGAGGTCACAACTATGAAACACTTAAAGCATATCAGTATGAAAAAAATCATGTTTCCGGTAATAACGCTGCTTATTATCAGCACTTCGGCTTTTGCCTGGGTATTAACCACCTGGAAAGTAAAACCTAATCAATACGAAGTAAAATTTTCCGGAGGAAAGATCCATGGGATATTTGAAACACTAAAGGCAAACATCCAATTTGATAAAGAAAACCCTGAACAATCAAAAATTTCTGCATCTATTGATGCTAACAGCCTCGCTACCGGTTTTTTTATAAAAAACATGCATGCCAAATCTGCTATAGATGCAGACGACTATCCAACCATTTCATTTGTAGCAACATCGGTTAGTAAAAGTGCCAATGCTTACCAGGCTGTTGGTAAACTTACGCTGAAGGGTGTTACCAAACAGGTTACTATTCATTTTACTTTTGAAGATAAAGGCAATGAAGGGGTTTTTAAAGGCGAGTTTAAATTTTTGCCCAAAGATTTTAACGTCACCCGTAGCGGCACACCAGACGAGGTTACTATTGACCTGAATGTTCCCGTTACCAAATAATAGTTAAAAGCCATATTGGTAAGCTTATCAACTCAAGCAACTAAATATCAGATCCATATATTTATAAAAAAGGCAAATGATAAAATTATCATTTGCCTTTTTTATTTCCTCTGTATAATCCCATAAGTATTTAGAAGGATAAAAAGAAAGCCGGCGCAAGCCGATCCTTCATTGAAAGTGCAGTAAAGGTTAATAAACCTTGCAAACTTATGTAAACCACCCTCTGTGCTGTAAATCCGAGCCTTGTGTGTGGTCACAGTATGCACGAAAGCTCAACATATGCCATTAGTACCTATCCTAAATTACAGATACATAACTTTTATGTTTGAGGGATACCTCAGCAGCATAGTATGTATTAGTACCAACAAAAAAAGGCAAATGATCAAATGACCATTTGCCTTTTTTTGTTTTTTCAGATTATCTGGTTTTATAATCCAAATCCGTAGGCTATGCGTAAGCCCACCATACCAAAATGATCTTCGCTCCTTGAAAAGTTTTCATAACGAACGCCAACGTCCCATTTTTCATTAGCATATCCTATGCCTGGCGACAAATCCAGCCTGTGCGGTCCCCAGCCTTGTTCCAACTTCTCAAAAGCAACACCGGCTTCTCCGGCAAAATATATGTTTGGCACAAAAAACTCTTTAATACCAACTTTGATCGGGATTTCGCCGTAGCTCTGATATCTCCTATCTTGTCCAGGGATCATTTTAGGAAAAAAGTGATACCCCCCGGCAGCAAGTGTAACTGCAAAACTGTTGCTAATACCATATTGCAAACGGGCTGTACCACCTAATGTAAAATTGGTTCCGAGACGTGCAACACCTGTTGGAATACCTGTTTCAACACCTAAACCTAAGCGAAAAGCATTGGCAGGAGTGGTTTGGGCCTTTACATTTGTTGTAAAAAAGACAGCTGCGCCGATGAACGCTGTAGCTATTAGTTTTGATAGTGTTTTCATTTAATAGTGATTTTAGTAAACAATGAATACTAATA
>NZ_JBFUJG010000269.1:0-3504 GCF_056401495.1 Mucilaginibacter sp. P4_E8 | reverse complement strand
GTTTCATAACTATGTCTTTTTTATATAGTTAAAGGTAAGACGCTGGTGTAACTTAATTGTAACAGTTATATTATCATATTATTAAACCCAATATTTTGAATATAACGATTTAAGCCTGATACTTGTTTCATTAATACTTTTACCGGATGAAAACACATTTCATTAAATTATTTAATTATAACCGCTTTGCTAATGATCTGATATTACAAGCTATTATAGAGGCCAATGAACCTCAAAAACCATTGCAGCTCCTGTCGCATTCATTAACAACCGAGCGGGTATGGCTGGGACGCTGTAAAAATCTGCCGCACCATCCGTATAATGCATGGCCCGATTTTACAGCCGCGCATTGCGCAGAACTTATCAGCGAATGTCATGAAACATGGATATCTTATTTAAAGGAGCTGCCCGATGCTGATTTTAGCAAGATAATTAATTATCAAAACTCAAAAGGCGACCATTTACAGGATCAGCTAAGTGATATTTTTACCCAGGTAATTAACCACGGTACCCATACCAGGGCACAGGCCGGGCAGCAGCTTAAATTCGCTGGTGTACAAAGTTTACCGCTTACTGACTATATTTATTATTTAAGGATATTAAAAAGCAACATTTAACCTGTTTATTTGTAATATTTGCCATTGTTTATTCCATCCTTAAAAATCATGAAAAAATACATTTTTGTCATTTTATCAGCCGTTGCATTATTAGGATGCGCTGATGCAAAAAAGCAGGAAAAACTGCTTTTAGATAGCGTTATTGCCGTTCATGATAAAGTAATGGGCAGTACCGAGCATTTAATGAAAAACAAAATGATTCTGGACAGCCTGATTAAACATGATTCAACTATAGTAAATAAGGATTCGGCAAAGGTTTATTTAAAACTGGTTGATGATGCTGACAATGCCATGAGCGATTGGATGCATAAATTTGACGCTGAAAATAAAGGCAAATCACACCAGGAGGTAATGGATTATTTAGCCGATCAGAAAAAGAAGATCATTGTTATTGATTCACAAATAAATATTGCTGTTAACAGCTCAAATAAATATCTGACCACAACTACAAAAAAATGAAGAATTTAATAGGTTTACTTGTTATTGTACTGCTTTATAGTGCCTGTAAATCAAACAACCAGACTACGCTCCCCATTTTAGGCAATCGCCAGCCAGTTACTAAAACAGTAGATGGCAAAACGGTGACCGATACAGTATACTCAACTATACCCGAATTTAAATTTGTTAACCAGTATGCTGATACTATAACCGGTAAAAGCCTTGATGGTAAAATATACGTTGCCGACTTTTTCTTTACCACCTGCCCTTCCATTTGCCCGGTAATGCACCGCAATATGCTTAATGTATACCAGGAATTTAAGGCCGATGATAATTTCAGGATCATATCGCACACCATCGATCCCAAATATGATACCGTTCCCGTATTAAAAAAATATGCCGATAAATTGGGAATTAGTGGCAATACCTGGTGGCTTTTACAAGGCACTAAAGACGAAACCTATCAGATAGCTAAAAACTACCTGGTATCGGTACAGGAAAAAAATCCGCAGGGCGAATTTATACATGACGGTTATTTTATTTTGGTAGATAAGCAAAAACGCCTGCGCGGTACTTATGATGGTACCGACCCTGCCCAGGTGACCAAATTGATTGCTGACATAAAAATATTAAAAGCCGAACCCGATGAGGCAGCAGCTAAATGAGATCAAGGTTCATTATAAGTATAGGTTTATTGCTGGTTGTACTGGCTGTTGCGTGTCAGACCGATGAGCAGGTAGAATTTAACCGTTATTATTCGGGCGGTAGTTTAATATACCAGGCACATTGTGAAAACTGCCATGGCGAAAAAGGCGAAGGTTTACAGGCATTGATCCCACCACTTACCGATTCTGTTTACCTTAAAAATAACAAAACGTCATTAGCGTGTTTCCTAAAAAATGGCCTTAAAGGGAATATCACCATAAATGGACACCCATTTGAAGGCGAAATGCCAGCCGCTGACCTAACACCTCTTGAAATTGCCAAAGTGCTTACTTATGTAACCAACTCTTTCGGCAATAAAGCTGGTGTAGTTAACGTGCAGTTGGTTGAGACTGATCTGGGAAAATGCCGTTGATTTAGGTACGTGTTTTGGGACTTGGAGTTGAGGTTTTATCCTATTTCATTTTTGCTTTGATACTTCATCCCCTCCCAAAACACGAACCCCGAACCTAAAACCACGCAACTGAACTAAAAATTCCCTACCTTTACACTTGCAAAGCGTTCTATCGCTGCTATCTTGTATAGCGGAGGAAAGTCCGGGCAACACAGAGCATCCTGCTTCCTAACGGGAAGGCGCCGGCAGCCGGCGACAGCAAAGTGCCACAGAAAATATACCGCCCCGATTTATCGGGGTAAGGGTGAAAACGTGAGGTAAGAGCTCACGGCATTTCCGGGCGACCGGAGATGACGGTAAACCTCAGGAGTTGAAAAACCAAATAGGTCCCGGAAGCGGAGTTGCTCGCTCCCGCAATCTGCCATCCGGCAGATCACTCCGGGATGGGTAGGTTGTTTAAACCTGTCAGCAATGGCAGGGCCAGATTAATGATAGAAATTGCCCTTCCGGCAATACAGAACCCGGCTTACAGATTTGCTGCTGACAATATACCCCTTCCCTTAAACAGGAAGGGGTTATTTTTTACAATTAAAAAGTGTTTATTTTTCTATACAAATCTTATATATTAGCACGTTCAACTTTACTACCTAATTTGAAGGAAATAAAACATGGCTAAAATTTTAATAATTGATGATGAGCGGTCTATCCGTAATACCTTGCGCGAAATACTTGAATATGAGGACTATGAGGTTGAGGATGTAGATAACGGAGTTGACGGCTTACAACTGATAGAAAAAAAGGATTACGACCTGGTATTGTGCGATATAAAAATGAACCGCATGGATGGCATGGAAGTACTGACCGAGGGACTTGCTATAAAACCCGATCTGCCTTTTATCATGATATCGGGCCATGGAACTGTTGAAACAGCTATAGAGGCCAGTAAAAAAGGTGCATTCGATTTTATATCAAAACCACCCGACCTAAACCGCCTGCTCATTACTGTTCGTAATGCCCTTGACAGGGGGAGCCTGGTTGTGGAAGCCAAGGTATTAAAACGCAAAGTTTCAAAGGTGCGCCCTATTTTGGGTAACTCGCAGGCCATAATTAAAATAAAAGAAACTATTGACCGCGTAGCTCCTACTGATGCCCGGGTATTGGTAACCGGCGCAAACGGCAGCGGCAAAGAGCTGGTGGCACGCTGGCTGCATGAAAAATCAAACCGTTCCAGCGCTCCTCTTATTGAGGTTAACTGTGCAGCTATCCCTTCAGAATTGATTGAGAGCGAATTATTTGGGCATGAAAAGGGATCTTTCACCTCGGCCATTAAACAACGTATAGGCAAGTTTGAATCGGCCAGTGGCGGTACACTTTTCCTTGACGAAATTGGTG
>NZ_JBFUJG010000268.1:0-3540 GCF_056401495.1 Mucilaginibacter sp. P4_E8 | reverse complement strand
CATAAGCATAGGATAGCCATAGTTAATAAATGTAATACCTAAGCCAATGCGGATAATTAAAAGGCCAAAGTTTTTGTAATTGCTTAAATTGCTGAGTATTGCCATATGTTTTTGATTGTAATGATTAAAAGGGGTGCTGAATTCTGTTAATTCTTTAATTCAGAAAATCCCGATTCAGACAAATTTAACAGTTACTTGCTGCTCCTGTACAGACAAGTCTATCGATTTGCCTAATATTAAGCTGCAGTTATCAGGAATGTGGCCGGCCGGGAAATCAAAACATACCGGGTAATTATATTCTTTTACAATTTCCATAATAATTTCGGGTACGGTTTGGCCAAAGGGTATGTCATTATCTTTTACATCGGTAAAACCGCCAACAATTAGGCCTGCAAGATTAGCAAGTTTACTGGCCCGTTTCAAATTGCGCAGCATACGGTCAATGGCATACAGGTATTCGCCTACATCTTCAATAAATAATACTTTGCCGGTATAGTCAATGTCTGATACAGAACCCGATACAGCCACCAATAATGATAAATTGCCGCCAATTAATATTCCACCGCCGTTGCCGCTGCGGTTTAAGGTGTGTGATTTAAATTCATAGCTCAGATTTTCGCCAAATAAAGCTTTTCGTAAAGTATCTAACGAGCGTGCCGAAGCATCTGGAATGTTTATGGGCATTTGCCCGTGTATGCTTTGTAACTGGTAATTACCAAACAGATGGGTGTGTAAAACAGTAATATCGCTAAAGCCAATAAGCCACTTGGGATGTTGAGCAAAACGGCTAAAATCAACTTTGTCTATCATCCTGATAACACCATAGCCGCCACGGGCTGCTATAATAGCTTTTATGCTGCCGTCATCAATAAAATGTTGCAGGTCATGGGCCCTCAGGTCGTCATCACCGGCAAACTGGTGGTAGGATGCGTTCACAGTATCGCCTAAAACCACTTCCAGACCCCATGACTGCAATAAAGCTATAGCATCTGTCATTGGGTTGGGCAGTTTTTTAGCGGGGCAGGTAATGGCTATTTTATCGCCTTTTTTAAGGTATGGGATCATTTTATGTTTTTGAGTCCGGAGGTATGGCAAGTCCGGAGTGAAAATTTAATCAATGTTAAGGTTTTTATAAAGGGAAAGCTTTCTGTCAGTCCGACTTTACTGACTTTCTGACTTCACAACTTCCCGCCTAAAAAGTTATCTTTGCAGCTTATTTATAATGCCGCTTATTTAATGTCACAACTCAACAAATATAAAAGATATACCGTTACCTCGGCTTTGCCTTATGCCAACGGACCGTTGCATATCGGTCACCTTGCCGGAGCATACATTCCTGCCGATATTTTTGTACGCTATTTAAGGCTCAAAAAAAAGGATGTAGTTTATGTTTGCGGCTCTGACGAGCATGGCGCTGCCATCACCATCAAGGCAAAAAAAGAGGGGACTACACCACAGGCTATTATTGATAAATACCATAAACAAATAAAAGACAGCTTTGAGGAGTTTGGGATAGCTTTTGATATTTATCATCGTACCTCATCAGCTATTCATCATGACCTGTCGCAGGCATTTTTTTTGAATTTGTATGAAAAGGACGAGTTTATTGAAAAATATTCTGAACAATATTATGATGAGGATTTTCAGCAGTTTTTAGCCGATAGGTATATTGTTGGTACCTGCCCTAATTGCCACAATGAGAATGCCTACGGCGATCAGTGCGAAAAATGCGGTACTTCGTTAAGCGCCACTGACCTAATCAACCCGGTATCCACCCTAAGTGGCAAAACGCCTACTTTAAAGCCTACCAAGCACTGGTACCTGCCGCTTGATAAATACCAGCCCTGGCTGGAGCAATGGATTGATGCTAAAGAGGGTAGCTGGAAGGTTAACGTATTAGGGCAGTGCAAATCATGGCTTAAACAAGGCCTGCAGCCACGCTCCATGACCCGCGATTTGGATTGGGGTATTGATGTTCCGTTAGAAGATGCCAAAGGCAAAAAGCTGTACGTTTGGATGGATGCACCTATTGGTTATATATCGGCCACCAAACAATGGGCCATTGACAATAATAAGGACTGGAAGCTGTACTGGAAAAAACAAGCCGATGAACAGGATAATGCCTGTCTGATCCATTTCATAGGCAAAGATAATATTGTATTCCATTGCATTACCTTTCCGTCTATCCTGCATGCGCATGGCGAATATATTTTACCACAGAATGTACCTGCCAATGAGTTTTTGAATTTGGAGGGCGATAAACTGTCGACCTCAAGGAACCATGCGGTTTGGCTGCATGAATACCTGAAAGAGTTTCCGGGTAAGCAGGATGAGCTGCGTTATGTGCTTACCTCCATACTCCCTGAAACCAGCGACAGCGAATTTACCTGGAAAGATTTCCAGGCGCGCATTAATAATGAGCTGGTAGCCATATTGGGTAACTTTGTGAATCGTGTAATGATATTGATGCATAAGTTTTACGATGGTAAAATTGAAGGCGAAGGTGACAGGATTGAACTGACCGACGATTACCTGAATAAGGAGCTGGGTGGTTTTTATGATGAAATAGAAAAGAACCTGGAAGCTTATCGCTATAGGCAGGCTTTGCAGGGGCTAATGGATATTGCCCGCCTGGGTAACCGTTACCTTACCGAAAAAGAGCCCTGGAAAACCATCAAAACTAATCCGGAGGATGCTAAGCAAACGCTGCATAACTGCCTGGTTTTGATTGGCCATCTGGCAACCTGCGCCCAGCCATTTTTACCGGCTACCGCTAAAAAGATCATTGGCATGTTGAACTTACCCAATGAACCCATTACCTATGATCAGGAGATGTTTTTTAATAACGGTCATCAGTTAAACCCATCGGCCTTATTGTTTGAAAAAATTGAAGACGAGGTGATCGAGTACCAGGTTAATAAACTGCTGGCAAAAAAGCAGGCCGCCTCACCTCCAAAATCTATAGATGTACAGCCGGCAAAAGAGAATATCAACTACGAAACCTTTGCCACCATGGACATACGCACGGGTATCATTTTGGCGGCCGAAAAGGTAGCCAAAACCAAGAAGTTGCTTAAGCTTACTATTGATACCGGTATTGATGAACGCACTGTGGTATCGGGCATTGCAGAATATTTTGAGCCTGAAGCTATAATAGGGCAGAAGGTAAGCATACTGGTAAACCTGGAGCCCCGTGAGATCAAAGGTATCCTTTCGCAAGGGATGATCCTGATGGCCGAAAACAGCGAAGGTAAACTAAGCTTTGTATCGCCGGCAGATGATTTCCATAACGGATCAGTGATCAGATAGATGTGCCGATAGGGGATGTAAAAGCAGTAAATAAATTTTGCTTTGCAGGGGTGTGATTTTTCATTGAAAAATTGCACCTTTGCAAGCTAATAAAGGACCGGCCTCCAGGCCGTCTGTAAAAGGTCCCGTAGTTCAACGGATAGAATAGGAGTTTCCTAAACTCTAGATATGAGTTCGATTCTCGTCGGGACCACATTAAAGCACGGTAATGGCCAAGATTACCGTGCTTCT
>NZ_JBFUJG010000267.1:0-3578 GCF_056401495.1 Mucilaginibacter sp. P4_E8 | reverse complement strand
GTGGTGGACAGCCGCTGCGATGGTACTTTTATCAATAGGATTGGGCAGTTTGTTTTTTAATAACCAACCTCAAAAGCTGATTGTTAAAAATGAGATCAAAAAAACAAAAAATAACATCATAAAACCTGGTACTACAACTGCGGTTCTTACGCTGGCTAATGGAGCCAATATAGTTTTAGATAACGCCGCGAATGGCGTTGTGGCTACATCAGGAAATACCGCGATAAAAAAATTAAAAAACGGCTTGCTATCCTATACTGATAACGGAACAGACGATGGTGTGGATGCCAATGCTTTAAATACCATAACCATTCCCAGGGGCGGGCAATACACAGTTACATTACCTGATGGTACAAACGTATGGCTAAATTCCGAATCGTCATTAACTTATCCTGTTGGTTTTAAAGGTACAAATCGGAATGTGAGCTTAAAGGGCGAGGCTTATTTTGAAGTAGCAAAAAATAAGCAAATGCCTTTTATTGTACATACCAACGAAGTGGATGTTAAGGTTTTAGGAACCCATTTTAATGTAAAAGCTTATCAGGATGATAACGGCGTAAAAACCACTTTGCTCGAAGGTTCGGTACGTTTATCAAACACGGTGGCATTTGCCATGTTAGTTCCAGGCGAACAGGGAGTCGCTGATCGTTCTGCCAAAAAAATTGAAAAGAAAAAAGCCAATATAAACCAGGTAATGGCCTGGAAATCGGGATATTTTGTTTTCAGAGAAGATGATATTCATGATATCATGAAACAGATAAGCCGGTGGTACGATGTTGACGTTGAATACCGCGGAAACATGTCAAATATAAAATTTGGAGGTACTTACTCTAAAAATAAAGATATAAATGAATTATTAAAAGGCCTTGAATTAACTGGATTGATTCACTTTAAAATTGAAGGAAGGAGGATAATTGTTATGACTTGATAAAAAAGTTTAACGGTTATCTAACAAATAGATCAGGAGCGTTCCAACCGCTCCTGATCATCAGCTTACGCTGAGTTAGTTAACTACATATCAATTGCGAGAACAATCAATTATAAATTAAACCTAACATTCAAATGTATAAAATATTTACTGAATCAAAGTTCAGATGGCATAACCATGTCCTGCTTAAATTTATTCGCATCATGAAATTAACCTGTATCCTAATAATGGTAGCTATACTACAGGTTAGTGCGAGTTCATATGCTCAAAAAATAAATCTGGAGGTACAGAAAGCTCCTTTAGAGGATGTTCTTTTTACGCTTCAGCAGCAAAGCGGATACGATTTTCTGTATAGCGCGCAATTAATAAAATTGGCTGCGCCGGTGTCGTTATCTTTAAAAAATGTAACCATTGCACAGGCACTTGAGAAGATTTTCAGCGATCAGCCGCTTATTTATCTGATCAATAAAAAAACGATAACCATAAAGTCAAAACCTTTACCCCAAAGCATAGAGATCCTGAATATTAAGGGAAAAATTACCGATAAAAAGGGTGTTCCGCTTCCGGGTGTTTCCATACAACTAAAAGGCTCCAAAACGGGTACCGTGAGTGATGTTGATGGTGCGTTCAGCTTGAATGTGCCCGATGGAAACGGCATACTGGTATTCAGCTTTATAGGGTTTGCGAAGCAGGAAATAGCCATTGATGGAAGAAGTGTAATTAATGTTACGCTCCTCGAAGATAATCAGGGCTTAAGCGAAGTTGTAGTTACAGGGTATAGCACCCAGAGTAAACATACGCTGACGAGCGCCATTGTTTCGGTTAAGGGCGAAGACATGACCAAAAGGGTGGCAACTGATGCTACTTCCTTACTGCAGGGACAGCTTCCCGGTCTATCTGTTATTCAAAACTCAGGCGAGCCGGGTAACGAAAATGTGCAGCTGCGTATCAGGGGGGTAGGTACCTTTAGTAGTGCAGGTAATAATCCGCTGGTTATTGTTGATGGGATACCCGGTAATCTTGGAATAATTAATCCTAATGACATAGAATCGGTAACCGTACTAAAAGACGCCGCTGCTGCTGCCATATATGGTTCGCAGGGCGCAAATGGTGTGTTGGTAGTTAAAACCAAAAAGGGCAAAGCAGGCGGTTTTAGACTTGCCTATAACTATAACGTAGGATTTGCCAGTGCAACCAGGCTGCCTGAACTGATAACCAATTCGGCTCAGTACATGGAGTTATTAAATGAGGCCGAAGCAAACGCCGGCAACGCACCCATATATACACAGGATCAGATTGATCTGTATAAAAATGCTACTGACCGTGTCAAATACCCGAATCATGACTGGTTGAAGGATATGTTTAAAACAGCAGTGGTGCAAAATCATTACTTAAACCTGAGTGGTGGTAATGAAAGTACCACATATAGCCTGGGTTTGGGTTATACCAACCAGCCAGGTAGCATGCGCGGTTTTGAGTATAAAAAGTATACCGTTGATCTGGGCCTTAGTTCAAAAATAAACAAGCGAGTTACCCTGGGTACAAATATTCAAATTCGCTATGGCGACAGGAATTACTCTTTTGTAAACAGTACCGATCTTTATATATCCACATTGTCCCAATCACCGCTATATCCGGCTCAAACAGCCGATGGTTTATGGATAAGTAAAGCTTATGATAAAGAACTTGGAAATAAAAACCCCGTATTGGCCTCCCAGATACTTACACATAACCCTAATTATTACGGGCAGGGTAATATATCATTGGATGTAGATATTCTTGATGGTTTGAAATGGGAAAACCGAGCTGGAGTGAGCTTTAGCTATAATAAAAACAAAACATTCCGGCCAACTATACCAACCTATTATTACAGCGATCTTTCTTTTAGCCATAATGCTGATGTAGGTACCCCTGGTTTATCGGTGAATAATAATGATGAAACGCATTCTACTATTTATAGTCAGTTGAATTTCCATAAAATGCTGGGCAAGCATGACCTGACCATTTTGGGTGGTGTACAACAGGAGGTAGATAATGTAAGTAATGTTAATGCTTACCGCATCGGGTATCCTACAAATGACCTTCAGGAATTGAATGCCGGGTCGGCAAATAATCAAACTAACGATGGTACATCTGCCCAATGGATCATTCACTCACTTTACGGAAATGTGAATTATAATTTTGAGGATAAATACCTGCTGGGAGCAAGTGTACGCTATGACGGTACATCACGTTTGCCGAGCCATAGCCGCTGGGGTTTATATCAATCGTTCTCGGCCGGATGGCGCATCTCTAAAGAAAACTTTTTAAAAGATGTAAGTTGGATAAATGATCTGAAACTACGTGGTTCATGGGGCCGTTTAGGTAATCAGAACATAAATACAACTAATGGTAATGTTCCTTATCCATATCAACCTATCCTTAATCAAAACACATACGCATTTGCCGGAAGTGTTTCTTCAGGTTTTATACCCGGCGCCCTGGTTGATCCCAACCTGACCTGGGAAACCACCCGGATGACAGATCTGGGTTTTGATCTGGTGGCATTTAAAAACAAACTGACTTTTACCTTTGACTGGTTTAATAAGTACACCTATAACATTTTACGGCAATCACAGGTTCCCCTGGCCCTTGGTGTAAATGCTCCGGT
>NZ_JBFUJG010000266.1:0-3614 GCF_056401495.1 Mucilaginibacter sp. P4_E8 | reverse complement strand
TCATTATCAAGCGGGCAAACCCAGGTTTTATCATCTTTGTAAATAATACGGGCTACGTTTAAAAATGCTTTTTTTGATGCTCTATCTGTTACTTCTGTTATGATCATGAATGCTTGCTGGGAGGGCTAAATATGAAAAAAAGCATTCAGTGGCATACTGAATGCTTTTAAAAATTAGCTATGTATCTTAAAAATTAATAATCGTCGTCGTCGTCATCGTCAAATGATTCGTAACCTCTGCCCAGATCATCATCTAAAGGGCCATCAAAATCATCCTCATCCTCATCAACTACTTTTTTCTTAGTTTTTGGGTCAAGTAATAGATCATCATCGTCTTCGTTTTCATCTTCTGAATTGTCGATCTTCTTAGTGGTCGGTTTTTTTGGCGCTCCCATTTTAACGGATTTTATTTGTCAAACTTTATCAATGTAATTTAAATCAGTTTAAAAGTATTAAATTTTTTAGCTACTTCCTTTATCTAATTCAGTAGTAAAAATAATTAAAATCATTTTTATTAAAAATATCTTTTAAAATTATTCTGTTTGTTCGCCAATGGCAATAGAATTAGTCGTAAAGTCCTTAATTTGAGGTAATTCCTCAATGTTGTTTATGCCAAAATAATCCATAAACATGCTGCTGGTACCATATAAAATAGGTTTTCCGAGCGCTTCCGACTTCCCAATAATTGCAATTAACTCCTTTTCGAGCAGTTTTTGTATCGAGTAATCGCAGTTTACGCCGCGTATTTGTTCAACATCGGTTTTGGTTACCGGCTGCTTGTACGCAATAATTGCCAATGTTTCTAAAGCTGCCTGGCTCAGTCTTTTTTTAGAGCGTTGTAACTGTAATAAATTAATAACCGGATGGTACTTCTTTTTTGTGAAAAACTGGTAGCCATTGCCAATCTTTACCAGTTCAATAGCAAGGTTATCGTCATTATACTTGTGTGTAATAGCCGTTATGCTTTCGGTTAYTTCCTGGGCGGTAAAATCGCGTTCAAACGCGGCCTGCAGGCAATACATGATCTCTTCCATGCGAATACCCTGCTCCGACGCGAAAATTAATGCCTCTATATAGTGTTCAGTATTGTCCATGCGAAAGTTAGTCTGAAGTCTTGCGTTAAAAGTCTAAAGTATTAACAAATTTCGACTTAAGGCTCAAGACTTCGGACTTCTAACTTAATAATTAATAACCTGTTCTTCAATTTCGGCGGGGATATCGCGCCAGTCATATTTTTGGGTGCGTAGTTGCGGTTCAAAACCGGCTTCAATGATTGATTCCTGTATACCTTTGGCGGTAAAGCGGTGCGGTGCACCGGCAGCCGATACTACGTTTTCTTCGATCATGATGGAGCCAAAATCATTAGCCCCGGCATGCAAACATAGCTGGGCCACTTGTTTACCAACGGTAAGCCATGATGCCTGGATGTTCTTGATATTAGGCAGCATGATACGGCTCAGGGCTATCATACGGATATATTCATCGCCGGTTACGTTGTTGGTGATGCCCCTTACTTTACGTAAAAGGGTGCCATCATCCTGAAAAGGCCAGGGTATAAAGGCTACAAATCCATAAGCGCCTTCTGGTTTTTCAGATTGTACCTCGCGGATCCAAACCAGGTGCTCAAAACGTTCTTCAATGGTTTCAATATGGCCAAACATCATGGTGGCCGAGCTTGGCAGGTTAAGCTGGTGAGCAGCACGCATTACATCAAGCCACTCTTTACCTCCACATTTACCTTTTGATATCAGGCGGCGCACACGGTCGTTCAGTATCTCGGCACCGGCGCCGGGTAATGAATCAAGACCGGCTTCCTGCATCGCCCTTAACACATCAATATGGGACATGCCCTCCAGTTTGGCTACGTGCGCAACCTCCGGCGGACCTAATGAGTGTAGTTTTAACTTTGGATATAACTGTTTAAGCTCCCTGAACAGGTCGGTATAAAATTTAAGACCAAGGTCAGGATGATGACCGCCCTGCAACAGCAACTGATCGCCGCCATATCGGAAAGTTTCCTCGATCTTCTTTTTATAAGTTTCAATATCAGTGATGTAACTATCCTCGTGGCCGGGCCTGCGAAAAAAGTTACAGAACTTACAATTGGCTATACATACATTGGTCGTGTTAACATTACGGTCAATCTGCCAGGTAACCTTGCCATGCGGAACCTGCTTTTTACGCAGTTCGTTGGCGGTGTACATCAAATCGGCAGTAGGGGCGTTGTTATACAGGTAAACCCCTTCATCCTGGGTTAAAAAATCAAACCGCAAAGCGCGTTGCAACAGATCGGCTGTGTTCATTTAACAAAGATAAAGCTTTAGGTTATTAATAGTTTAATATGGTTGGTAAGATTGACAAATTAATGAGGGAGTCAAACTACTCGTAAATCCTAAAAAAGAATATTTTGCTATTTGATATTAATTAGTTAATATTGCTTAGTTAATATTAATTAGTTAAGATTAAAATGAACGAGAATCCTGAATATTGGCTGCACCGCCTGGTGATGCAGATGGATCGCGTGGCAGATAAGCTACTTTTGGAAAGCGTGGGCATGTCATACAAACGCTGTCAGGTTTTGGCCGTTCTGCAGCATTGCGGAACCATTACACAGCATGAGTTGGCAGTTAAATTAGGGCATAGCGACCCCGCGGTAAGTAAAATGCTGATCGAACTATCGAAAGATGAACTTATTACTGTCAAGATCGATCCGAAGCATGCCCGTAAACGCCTGGTTACGCTTACCGCCAAAGGCGATGAAATTACCACTAAAGGCACAATGATGCTTAATGCGCACTTTAGTGAGGTGATAAAAAAGGCCGAAGTTGACGCGGTTGAGTATGCCGAACTTACCAAAAAGCTATTCGACGCCCTGGTTACCATGAGCTAAAACAGGCCGACCAAATTTGATGATCCATTAATAACAAATTCCATGACTACGACTCATATCAACCCGCCGCATTATCCGGATACGGCAACCTCAAACGACGGTACAAGCATCAGTTATTACACCACCGGTAGCGGCCCCGGCCTTATTCTGGTACACGGCGCGCTTTCAATGGCCACAGACTATAATACTATGGCTGAGTGCCTGGGAAGGGATTTTACCGTTTACGCGATGAACCGCCGCGGACGTGGTTTGAGTGGTCCGCAGGGGAGGGATTACAGTATTATTAAAGAATGTGAGGATGTGGCCGCTTTACAAAAAAAGGTAAATGCCGAATACCTGTTTGGGCATAGTTATGGCGGTTTAGTGGCGCTTGAAACCGCGCGTAATAATCAAGACTTTAAAAGGATAGCCGTTTATGAACCGGGTGTATCTGTTGATGGGGCAATATCCATGGGGTGGATGCCAGCCTATCAAAAATTCTTGTCCGAAGGGAAATATCTTGACGCGTTTGCCACGTTTTCGATAACCGCAGGGCCCGAAAAGGCTCAAAAAATGCCGCTTTGGTTAATGAAGCTCATGTTGCCAATGTTCATCAAGCGTAAGGACAGGAAACAACTATATGGTTTACTCCCCGCTAACTTGCTTGAACATGTTGAGGTGGACAAACAAAACAATACTTATCCCAATTACCGGGAGGTGCAGGCAGGTGTACTGCTGATGTACGG
>NZ_JBFUJG010000265.1:0-3752 GCF_056401495.1 Mucilaginibacter sp. P4_E8 | reverse complement strand
CTACCCGGCCAAAATAATTTAAACGTGCCCTTTGCCATGCGGTGCCGAAATTGTCTTTCTCGGAGTTACCACCCCAATTTAATTGATCGATAGCAACCGAGTTGAAATATTTACGCGATGCACCAAATTGGCTATCGTTTGATTTTTCTTTGGTTACACCGGCCAGCAATACAACGTTATGACTGCCAAAGCTGTGATTATAACTCACAATTCCCTCAAGTAAACTACTTAACTGATCATCAGATCCCTGATTAAGGGTTGCCTGGGCTGGCCCGCGGGCTACTTTGGTAAGTACCGGGGTACCGTTTGCATCTTTGGTAACATTGTCCCAGCTGTACACATACCACGGCATTTGCCAGTCTTTAGTTTGTTGCATATATTTATTTAAAGCAACATTACCGGTAACTTTTAATCCTTCCACTCCGGGAATTGATATCTCAATTTTGCCATTAGTTTGTAAATAATATCTTACATCCTTACCATAACCGGTTTTGTTTGTAGTAATTAATACCGGCTGCTGGCCATTTTCAATATCTGGTCCGGGCAATCCATTTGGCCAATAAGCGGGCCTGTATGGGTAACCGCGCATTATCATCCTGAATATATCACCTGCACCGGTCGTTGTTGAAAAGAAATTGGTATTGCTTCCGTTTGGAGATAAACGGTTTTCCTGGCGGCCAGATACGCCAATAGAAGTGTTCACATACTTATTAACTTTGGCATCAACATTTACGCGAAAATCATATTGCTTATAACCTGAAGCCGAGTTTTTGTAGTAACCCTCCTGGTTTTGGTACCCTATTGAGGTAAGGTACTTAATACTTTCGGAACCACCTGATAATTGGATGTTTTGACGTGATTGAGGCGACCAGTCTTTTAATGTTGCTTTAAACCAGTCGGTGTTAGGATGCCCCCAGGGATCAGAACCATCAGCAAATTTTTGGAAATCAGCTGGTTGAAATGTTGCTGTTGTGGTAGCCCCGTTATCCGGCCTGGTAAATTTCCCGGCTGTTTTGAATGCTGCGGAAGCGTCGTTCCAATAGTTTGAAGGCAAACCATACAGATCTATTTCATTTACCAGGGTAGCATATTCGGTTGAATTAGCCATTTTGGGAATATTTGTAGGCTGGCCCCATCCTTTATTGTAGGTGTACGATAGATCGGGCTTACCCAACTTACCACGCTTGGTGGTAATCAGAATAACACCATTAGCCGCCCTGGCGCCATAAATAGCCGCAGATGCATCTTTTAATACCGAGATACTTTCAATATCTGCAGGATTTAGCCGGTCAATATTTGATTGCCCTGCAGGTGATGGTATACCATCTAAAACAATCAATGCATCGTTATTACCCAGCGTATTAGAACCGCGGATACGAATAGTTGAACCGTCATTACCAGGTTCGCCGCTTGCATTCATAGCAATAACACCAGGCATACGCCCGGCTATAGAGTTGGAAAGGTTAACGGCCGGCGATTTTACCAATTCATCTCCCTTAACAGATGTTACAGAACCGGTAATGGTTACTTTCTTTTGTACACCATAACCAACAACTATTACTTCATTAAGGCCTTTTGATGAGGCTTGAAGCTTAATATTAATAACATGTTTCCCGCTTACAGGAACCTCTAAAGTGTTATAACCGATATATGATATAACCAATATGCCATTATCAGGGGCTGTAAGTGTATAGTTACCGTTTGCATCAGTTACAGTTCCAACATTTGAATCTTTAACCTTTACTGATACCCCAATCAAGGTTTCGTTGGTTGCCTGATCGGTTATTTTTCCTGAAATTTTTATCGGAGCGTTTTCTTTAACCTTCCCCCCTTTTATTTCTGTGAACTTTGTTTTTTTGATTTTTGCTACGCCAGCATGTGACAAGCCTACAAATATTATAGCTATTAATATTTGGCTTAGCACAATTTTAAAGACCCTTAACAAGTTTACAGTTCTATGTAAATTGTATTCCATATTTAGCTTATTTAAGTTAATTATTATTTAATTCCCGCTTTAAAAGCGGGATGATTTAGGGGCTAATCATTTTTATGACTTTTTGCCTTTAGGTTGGGGATCGTTAAGCTTTTTTATCTAATCATAGTTAATAGTTTGGTTTATATTATTTAATCGGTTAATTCGGCAAAGGGTTATCAAAGCAAACCCGGCAATAGCACATCAGTATCACCAGCGACAAAAGCATTTAGCAATCATAATGGTATAATTATGAATTAATTAGCCTTCATCACTCCCTGTAACTCCTGAAACAATGGTCAATAAATCAGCATTTATTGACTTGATATTGCCAGAGTTTGATTTCGATAAAAAAATAAGTGTAATTACTACAATTATATAATTGGTAATGCTAAGATGGGTAAAATTAGCACTGCAAATGAGGGGTAAATTCTTAGAACTTGAGGGGGTAACTGGTAAAACACAGGGGGTTTTGCTTAATCCTAAGTTTTACTAAAAATTAATTTTTGTTAACTTTTAGTTTTACGGCACTCCTGGTAATATTGGCATGGAAAGGAACGCGGAATTTTTTTATATATTCAGAAGGGTTTACTCCGAATAGTTTGTTAAACTGTTCCCTGAAATATTTAGGATCGTTTATACCTACCTTGTAAGCGGCTTCAGAAACAGTACAATCGGTTTTAAGAAACATTTCAGCGGCTTTTCTGAGGCGTATAGATCGTATAAACCCATTGGCCGATTGCCCGGAAATAGCTCTTATCTTTTTATAAAGATTGGAATGGCTCATCCCTATTTCATCTGCCAAAGTTTTAATACAAAAATCGCCATCGGCTAAGTTATCTTTTACAATTTTGATACATGCAGTCAAAAACTCTTTATAATCTGGCGGAACCTTAAGATCATTGGGCTTTAAAGTAATTTCATTATAAAAATATTTTTGAAGGTTATTTTTACTCTTTAATATGCCGTTAACACGGGCAACAAGTAATTCCCGCTCAAATGGTTTGCTTATATAATCGTCTGCACCACATTCTATTCCTTTAAGTTTAATTTCGGGCGATGAGCTGGCGGTTAATAACAAAACGGGGATATGATTTAATGCAGGTTCATCTTTTACTTTGCTACACAGTTCAATACCACTTAAGCCCTGCATCATGACATCACTAATAATAATATCCGGTAAACATTGATAAACAATATCCAAACCATCAGAAGCATTGGTGGCTTCAAAAACTTCAAAATCCTCTGTAAAAATTTGCTTCAGGTACAGCCTCATCTGTTCATTATCATCCACAATCAGCATAGATCTCGATTCTAAATTAAATGGATCCTTCTTTTTACTTTTAACCGGGTTTAAATCTTTATGCTGTCCAGGAACTTCTTCATAACTTTCAATAAGCTCATCTAAAAAAACAGAGGTTTCTATAACATCTTCAAAAATAAAATTCGGACTCAGATGCTCCTTACCTTTTAACAAACAAACTTTAAATATGGTACCGGCTCCGTTTAAACTATGATAGCTAATATTACCCTTATGGCTTTCGATAAACTTTTTAACAAGGTAAAGGCCAATACCAAACCCTCCGCTAAGTGGTAATTCATTTTGTACCTGGTAAAATTTATTAAATAATTCTTCACCTATATTATCGGCTATTCCGCATCCTGAATCTTTTATTTCGATGTTCACAAAGGTTTCGGTTTGGGAGATATAGCAGTTTACCATCCCATGATCGGGTGTGAACTTTAATGCATTTGATATTAAATTAAATAAAACAATTTC
>NZ_JBFUJG010000264.1:0-3767 GCF_056401495.1 Mucilaginibacter sp. P4_E8 | reverse complement strand
CATATACCATGTACCAGTTGCTTTAAACTGGTTAAGGTATGCTTCAACACGTTCTGAGGCTAAATCTTTAATAGGTGATTGTTTTTCTCCCTCAGTGAAAAACTTTAGTATTCGTTTTACTGCACTTTTGATTTCAAGTTTGTAATTATGGCTTAAAGGCCCTGATAATTTATCAGCTTCAATTTCCAGAAAAGCTTGTTCAACAGTTTTAACGTTTTCAAAGACAGTTGGTGTGACAATAACAGGTTCATCTTTTAGTTGATTTGGATTCCACCCTGTTTCTAAAGCTTTTTTAAACTCGTAAAGAAGTTTGGTTAATTGCTTATTTCTATCTTTAATGGTAATTGCCCGATTTGGAAAGATTTTTAGTTCCAAACTATTTCCATTGTATTCCCGGTGTCTTACACCGTTGAAATAATAGATAATGTATGACCTAAGTGTGAGGTCATTGGTGGTAATGATTTTGGGTTCTGTGAACATACAAGTGACGCATATAGTGACGCACTTTAGCCTTGTAGTATCAAAAACACCGTTTAAACAACTTAGAGCAAAGAATGCAACTGACTCTTAATCAGTGGGTCGAGAGTTCGATCCTCTCCCAGGTCACAGGAAAAGTTTAGGTATTACCTAACTTTACTGTAAAATTTAAAAACCTCTATACGATGATGTATAGAGGTTTTTTTGCTTCTTCAGTTTTCGGTTCAAATTAACCCCGCCGAAAGCAAAACCTAAGCGATAACAGACCTTTATCTAATCCATTTTATCAACCCCTGCTTTTAAATCTTGGATTATGGGTTCTATAAGCCGTAAAAGGCTTTCTAAATGTTGAAAGTATTTCCGCTCGGGAATTCGGAAAAAAGTTAGATAGCACCTAACTTACTGTAAAACTTAAAAAACTCTTTACATTACCCAGAGCGTTTTTTTATTTCCTCATATACTAATTAAAGAGCAATTAGAAATTTCAGATAATAAATGTCCGGTCACTTACCTATCAATTCAACGAATTCCGATATTCATTGGGTGAATGCCCAACATGCTGTTTAAAGAAACGGGTAAAATGTGAGGGGTACTTGAAGCCAAGCTTATATGCCACCTCGCTTACTGATTTACTTATATCGAGTATCTGTTCTTTCGCGGCATCAATCAGTTTTAGCTGGATGTACTCCTGCGCTGATTTTCCTGTCTCTTTTTTTACCAGATCTCCGAAATATTTTGGAGATAGGTTGAGTTGGGTTGCACAATACGAAACGGAAGGCAATCCCAGGGTTTGCAGCTTTTCCGATTGAAAGTAATCATTCAGTAATCCCTCAAATCCAGTCAATACATCCTTATGAATATGTTCTCTGGTGAGAAACTGCCGGTCATAAAACCGAACGGAATAATTCAGGAACATTTCGATGTTACTTACGATCAATGTCCTGCTGTGCTTATCAATTGGGTGAGCTAATTCATACCGGATCTTATTAAAACACTCCAGCACTATTTCTCTTTCTGCATCCGAAACGTGAAGCGCTTCATTAACATCGTAAGAGAAAAAGCTGTATTCGTTAATGCATTTACCAAGATGGGTCCCACGGATCAAATCGGGATGAAAGAATAATCCCCAGCCTGTCGGCTGTATCATGTTTTCACTTTCATCAAAACCAAATACTTGTCCGGGTGCAATAAAAAGAAGTGTTCCCTCTTCGTAATCATAATGACTGCGGCCATATTTTACCTCCCCGCACTTCTCGTCTTTTAAAAAGATCATATATACGTCCGAAATATAACGGGCCTCTTTTACGGGCTTCGACAGTGACTGGTCAAGAACACTAACTAATGGATGCAGGGTCTTTTGCCCCCGGTCGTTATTGATCTGGGTTACACTTTCAATTCTGAGGGGATTTCCCATGACTTCGGTTATTTGAAGTGAAATTAGATTAAGTATTCCAAACAATCTTACAAAGATACTCCCGAACAGAAATAATGGTAAGAGAAACAGGAATCTGTATAACGATCTGATGCAAAAGTATAAAGAACTTCGCCCCGTCCAATGATCTATTGAATCACTCGACATCGTTCTGTAAAAACATTAAAAGTACGAGAGAAAATGAAAAAATTACCATTAATAGCGTTAGGTACATGGTCCTGGGGAACAGGCTTTGCAGGCGGCGACCAGGTTTTCGGCAGCAACCTTAGCGCCGGCGATTTAAAGCAAGTATTCGATATGGCCATGAAGGCAGGGTTTAACCTGTGGGATACGGCAGCAGCGTATGGCATGGGCTCATCCGAATCTATCTTAGGTGAATTTGTAAAGCAATATCCCCGCGAGGACATTCTGTTATCTACCAAATTCACACCGCAAATGGCGGATTCTTCTGACAACCCTGTTGAGGAAATGCTGAATAGCAGTTTGCAGCGTTTGGGAACGGACTATATAGACATTTACTGGATTCATAACCCTACCGACGTTAATAAATGGACTCCTGAACTGATTCCGCTGCTTAAAAACGGAAAAGTAAAAAGTGTCGGTGTATCTAACCATAACCTGGAAGAAATTAAACTGGCAAACAGCATCCTCGCAAAAGCAGGCTTTAGCATTTCTGCCGTACAAAACCATTACAGTCTCTTATACCGTTCGTCCGAAGATGCCGGGATAATTGACTATTGCAACGTACACAACATCACTTTCTTTGCTTATATGGTGTTGGAACAAGGTACATTGTCTGGCAAGTACAACACCCGGAACCCACTTCCTGAAGGTAGCGGAAGAGCAAACACCTACAACAAGGTACTCCCGCAATTAGAAGAATTAACCGATGTAATGAAAGAAATTGGCAGCAGCAAAAATGCTTCTGTTGCGCAGATTGCCATTGCATGGGCAATTGCCAAAAATACCTTGCCCATTATCGGTATCACTAAAACTTCGCAAATTGAAGACGCCCTAAATGCAACTAAAATTATTTTAACCCATCAGGAAATAGAAAGAATAGAAGCATTAGCAACACAAGCGGGAGTTGATACCCAGGGTGCCTGGGAAAAATCAATGGTATAATTGTCCACAAAAATAATCTACCCCAATAAATCAAAATAAACGAAATGAATATAGAAAAAGGTTCAAAAAAAGTCTTGTTCGTAGTGACAAGCTGTAATGTAAAAGGAGCTACAGGTATTCCAACAGGATTTAACCTGAGCGAAGTTACCCACCCGCTGGAAAAATTAGAAGCAAGCGGCGTTACAGTTGATATTGCTTCTATAAAGGGCGGCGAAGCGCCTTTAGATGGTTTAGAAGATTTCAGCGATCCGGTTAATACCAAATATTGGGCGGATGCTGATTTTCGTAAAGCTATCGCCAATACCCTGAAATTAGATGATGTAAGGGCTTCGGACTATGACGCCATATTTTTTGCAGGTGGCCACGGAACCATGTGGGATTTTGCTGATAGTCCCGCGATCTTAAAGTTGGTACCCGGATTTTACGAGTCAGGGAAAATTGTTTCTGCGGTTTGCCACGGCCCCGCAGCTTTGGTAAATGTAAAACTAAGTGATGGCTCATACTTGATCTCGGGCAAAAATGTGGCAGGCTTTACTAATGGCGAAGAGGAAGAAGTGCAGTCAACCAATGTAGTTCCATTTCTGCTGCAGGATGCTTTAATTAACCACGGTGCAATTTACAAACATGCACCCAACTGGAACAATAACATTGCTATTGACGGCAGGTTGATCACGGGCCAAAATCCGCAATCTGCCGCCAGTGTAGGTGAAGCCATTGTAAAAGCACTTAAAAT
>NZ_JBFUJG010000263.1:0-3835 GCF_056401495.1 Mucilaginibacter sp. P4_E8 | reverse complement strand
GCGCCATTCTGTGTTTCGGGGTTTACCTTAACTTTAACTTTTCCTGTTAGGGTTTCGGCTGTTATTTCTCCGCCAAGTACGGCAGTATAAAGGTCAAGTTTTACATGAGCATACAAATTGCGGCCATCCCGTTTAAAACGTGCATCATCAGAGATGTGGAATTTAATATAAAGATCACCCGCCGGGCCGTTATTTACACCCGGCCCGCCATGGCCAGATATTTTTATAGTTTGCCCGTTCTCAATCCCAGCCGGAACGGTAATACGAAGATTTTTACCATTAACCGTTATTGTTTGCTTTTGGGTTTCGGCGATATCCTGCAGGTTTAAATGTAACTCCGCATTATAATCCTGACCACGGTATTTAGTTTGCCTGCTGCCACCTCCGCCAAACATCGATTTAAAGAAATCAGAGAAATCGCCACCCCCAAAACGTTCAGCGTCACTAAAGCCACCGAAACTTCCGGCATCGCCATAATTGTTTTGCTGTTGCTGCCGGGCTTGCTGTTCGTAAGCTTCGCCATGCTGCCAGTTTTCGCCATACTTATCGTACTTTTTGCGCTTTTCCGGATCGCTCAATACTTCATTAGCTTCGTTCAATTCCTGGAATTTTTTATGAGCCTCTGCATTATTAGGGTTAAGGTCGGGATGGTATTTACGGGCCAGCTTCCGGTAGGCGTTTTTTATATCTTTATCCGAAGCGGTTTTAGTTAAGCCCAGTGTTTTATAATAATCGATAAAAGCCATAACTATTAAAAGTATACATTGTTAACCCTTAAATATACAGCTTAGTTTTGTGTAGCAGTGATTTTTTAATAGTTGTATATCAGTGTAACCCTAACCAAAACAGGGTAGTCAYAATTTGCAAAACCCTGATTATGAAAGTAACTGCAGACTTACTACAAGTAAAGCTACTTGGATTATCCTCAATTATAGCCCCGATATTATTTGGTGCATCTACATTTTTTTGGCAAGATGGGGAGTATGGAGTTACAGCTGCCACCATATTGGCTTTATCAATGGTGTTTTGGGTTCCCGCATTAACCACACTTTTTGGCTTATTAAAAAACAAAATGCCTTATTATTATTTAATAGGTTTGTTTATAGCTATTTACGGTTGTTGCTTGGGTGGTATTGGTTTTGGTTTGCTCGGCTATTTCTCTACTGTATTTAACATATCGCATCAAACATATCTTAAAATTTTAGCTCAATACCCTATTAGTTCTGGTGTGCTGCTTTTTTGGGCAGGGCCGTTGTTTCCACTAAGCTTGCTTGTATTGGGTATAAACTTAATCGTAAAAAAGGCAGTGGAAAGCTGGCTGGGTATTTTACTTTGTTTAGGGGCTATAGCTTTTCCATTAAGCAGGATATCAAGAATTGAATCAATAGCCCATACTGCCGATTTGTTGCTGGCCATTCCGTTTATTGTTGTAGGTTTTCGTTATTTAACTAAGGCAAACCAAATAAATATTACAAACTAAAAATAGTAACCACACGGTTAAACGTAATTTTTTTACTTTTACGCTGAAGCCAGCTTTAAAAGCTTTATAATATTACTATGGATAACCAGGTTTTTAATCAATTTGCAGATATCGAAACCAAAGAGATAGCCCCCGGCTTTTTCTCTAAAATAATACATACCGAAAATAATACCATTAATTTTATCGAGGTAAAAGCAGGCTGTGTATCAGCCCTGCACCAGCATATAAATCATCAATGTGCGTTTGTTATCGAAGGTAAATTTGAGCTCACTGTTGATGGTGTATCGAAGATATTGGATACAGGCACATACGCGGTTATACCACCCAATGTTATTCACGGTGGCAGAGCTATTACTGATTGCAAACTGATTGACATATTTGATCCGGTACGTGAAGACTTTAAGTTGCTGTAACTTTTTTTGATACAGCCAAAATAGTAAGTTTGCCGGCCCAATGATAAAATATATGCCAATCACCAAAGCTACCCTTGCGGATGTGCCCGAACTGAACGTTTTAATTAACAACGCTTATCGTGGCGAAGAGTCAAAAAAAGGCTGGACAACAGAGGCCGATCTGATTGACGGGACCAGAATAGACGAAGCCGCGCTGATCGAATACTTTAGTAATGAAGCGATCACCATCCTGAAATATGTTGACGATCATGGGCTAATAACAGGATCTGTTTACCTGGAAATTAAAGGGCCTAAGTTGTACCTGGGTATGTTCAGTGTATCGCCGGTATTACAGGGGAAAGGAGTGGGGCGGGCCCTGCTTGAGGAAGCTGAAGCAATTGCAAAGCAGTTGAATTGTCATACCATTACCATGACTGTGATCAGCAGCCGTACAGAGCTAATCAGTTGGTACGAGCGCCGGGGTTATGCTTTTACCGGCGAGATCCAGCCGTTTCATCATCATGGCCGTTTTGGAGAACCTAAACAAGTAATAGAACTGATGGTGTTGGAAAAGGCGGTTTAGCTACCATCATTCATTAGTTCCTGAAAACGATCAATATATTGCCCCACCTGCAGTCCATCAACCAACGCATGATGTACATGTACAGAAACCGGCATGGTTCTTTTACCTTCGTTTTCAGTCATTTTACCAAATGATATCTTAGGACAGCTATCCGGGAAAGAAAAACTGCGCGCATGCGATATGCTCGTGAAATTAATCCATGGCAAAGATGAAAAATGAACAATGTCATTATCAAGTTTTGGCGCAAAGAGGGTAGTGGTACTTTGTACGCGTTCAATTTCTTTTTTTGCCCCAATCATAAATTCATGGAACGATGAATGATAGTCAATATAAGAGAATCCAAACGTGCCATTGCTTCGGCCTATAGTGGGCCCAGCGTTTATCTGGTCGTAAATAATTACATCATCACCATCAATACGGTATTTGAATGGTTCAAGATCATTAACAGCGGTTAATGATTTGTGCAGGTAATACAGAAAAAACGATATGTCATTCTCTTTGGCAAAACTATAAGCCGCAGTACAATCAATATTTACAACAACACCATAAAAAGGCTCCTCAAAGTTTTTGAAAAAATTAAAATGCTCTTTACGGATCCAGGTATCAATGTTTAGTTTTTGTTTCATGCAAGTATATAAGGCAAAATTTCATTAATGGACTCTGCCTGTTTAAAATTATCGTGGGTTAAATTAGTTTCAACATGTTCATGGGCCCAGGTGGTATGAAACGGGATATGAATAGCATGACCACCTATATTTAAAACCGGCATCACATCTGATTTTAAGGAGTTGCCTACCATCAAAAACTCCCCGGGGTTAATATCCAGATGTTTTATCAACTTTATATAATCATCTTCCCGTTTATCAGACATGATCTCGATATGGTGAAAATAGTGCGACAACCCTGATTTTTTTAGTTTACGTTCCTGATCAAGCAAGTCGCCTTTGGTAGCTACCACCAGCCTGTAGTGTTGTTTTAAGGTTTCGAGCACATTATCCACGCCATCCAATAGCTCAATGGGTTCATTAAGCATCTCCTTGCCATATTCCAGGATTAGTTCAATAGCTGCTATGCCTATCTTTTTATCGGATATTTTTAATGCGGCTTCGATCATGCTCAGGATATATCCCTTTATGCCATATCCATAGAGCGATAAATTCTCTATCTCGATCTTAAAAAGCTCGTTGGATATCGTATGTTGAGGTAAAAAATCTTCGAGCAGGCTACAAAACTTTTTTTCGGTATTTAAAAAATACGGTTCGTTCACCCATAAGGTATCATCGGCATCAAACGCTATAACTTTTAATTCCATATGCTTTTATTAACAGAGTACAATAATAATCATACGGCTTTAATTATGCGGAATAAAGGTTAACCGAC
>NZ_JBFUJG010000262.1:0-3837 GCF_056401495.1 Mucilaginibacter sp. P4_E8 | reverse complement strand
TGGTGGAGGTATTAGCCCCGGAGGTATAACCCCTATTTGTTGAAAAAAACCTAACCTGTCTGACTCCATCCAGGCTTTAATAATCTTACCGTCATTAAACTGAAAGATGTTGACCGCATGGTGGGTAACTTCTTTATTAGTAGGCTGAATTCCGTTAAATGAGCTTGTGTTTGTACCTTTCCATGACCATTTCGCCATCACTTTGTCCCCCTCCGCAATTAAATCTTCAATTGTCCATTTAATATCCGGAAATGCCGTCCTTACAGGTGCTATGGCCCGAGCAAATCCTGCAGGCCCATTTTCGCCGAGAACCCCTATATAATCTTCAGCAATAACCTGATCTAATAATTCTAATTTGCCGGTGTTTAAAATATCTTCGTAAAGCTTACGAACAGCTGCTTTATTTTTGTCCTGACTTTGATCTGTTCCCATTTTTACTTCTTTTTTTGATTGGGTTAATAAATGATTGATTTTTACTTGTGAAAACGAAGGCATACTGATAACTAATGCTCCCGACAGGATGTAGCCTAAGTTGATTAATGGTTTCATTTTCCTGAATTTTAGTTTATGTAAAATTCAGAACTATAGAAACCTGATGATTGTAAAAAATCATTGATTTTACCAGTAAAGAGGGGATTTGAAAAACTCCAGCGGGGTTTGGCCGGTGAATGATGTGAAGTCTTTTATAAAATGGGCCTGGTCAAAATAACCTGCTGTTAACGCGGTTTCGGTCATGTTAATAGCCGGATCATAGGTATTGATCACATTTCTGAGCCGTACTATAGATGAAAATTGTTTGGGCGAGGTTCCGGTTAGGCGCCTGAATCTTTTTTCGAACGGGTCATGGCTTAAGGGCAATGTGCTTACCAGTTCTTTTATCCTGATGGAGCCATTTGCTAATTGTATTTGTTGTATGGCATGGTGTATAAGCAGGTCGGGCCGGGTTTCATTTAACCTGGAGATCAGGAAACGCTCTATTACAGCTATTCTTTGCAAACTGTCTTTAGCATCGGTTAATTGTTCCTCTATCTCATTTAGTTTACCGGGACTGATCAAGGCATCCAGTGATAAACTTATTCCGAATAATTCATGAAGCGGTTCTTTAAAAAATGCTGCTGCACCGCCGGGTTTAAAAATAACCAGCAGCGTTGCGGCCTGGCTCGAATAATTAATTAAACGTGATGATTTTCTTATCCCCGTTATAACGGCAGCCGGCAACTTGCTTTTAACGCCTTGAACTTCATCACTTACCACTCCCCTGTACCTGAAAGCTATAACCATGGAAGTATCAGGCAATGTCCGGTTTTCCATTCCATGTTCGCTTTCAATGATCATGAAAGTTTTTATGAATGGTTTCAAAATGTTAACAGGAAGATGCCTCTCCATTTTCATACATCCTAATGTAGCGCTTAGAATGAACACTTTGCTTAAATCATTGTCATATTTACCAGGTGGAAAGCATGCTATATTGATTAAAGCATAAATTAATTTATACTTTAATCAACTGATTTTTTATAGCAAAAAGCACCAGGCCCGTACGTGATTTAATATCCAGTTTTTGAAAAAGCGTTTCCCTGTAATTATCAATAGTATGCGGACTTAAGCTCATAGCAGAAGCGATTTCCTTATAAGTAAGTTCTGAACAGCATAACTCCAAAAACCTTATCTCTCTTTCTGATAATTGACCAACCTTGCCATGAATGTCATACTGATCGTCCTGTACAGACCTGATCAGTTTACCCGATACCAGATTATTTAAATAAAAGCCATGGTCAACAACGGTTTGAATAGCCACAACAAGATCGGCTGTTTTTGATTCTTTTAGTAAATAACCGCTTGCGCCGCTTTTAATCATTCTAATTATAGGAACATCGTCTTCAAACATACTTAAGGCCAAAACTTTTATTTGGGGATAGTTCTTTTTTAGCCATTGGGTTGATTCGTATCCATTCATGATTGGCATAGTAATATCCATTAATATTACCTGCGGCAAAGCATCCGGAACCAGTTTGCTTATCATTTCTTCGCCATTGGCGGCACCAAATACCACCTCAATTTCATTCAATTCCGAAAGCAGGCTTGTTACTCCATTCCGAAAAAGTGTATGATCATCAACTATAGCAATACGGATAGTTTTATCATGCTGCATACTTTATTGTTTTTTAGGTATTTTTATAAATACCTCTGTACCTTTTCCGGGTA
Source organism: Mucilaginibacter sp. P4_E8 (assembly GCF_056401495.1). Taxonomy (NCBI): domain Bacteria; kingdom Pseudomonadati; phylum Bacteroidota; class Sphingobacteriia; order Sphingobacteriales; family Sphingobacteriaceae; genus Mucilaginibacter; species Mucilaginibacter sp. P4_E8. Next base: position 1,635 of record NZ_JBFUJG010000262.1, on the reverse strand, counting down.
CCGAGGTAAATGTCGCCTTACCGCCAAGCATGGCAGCTCTTCTTTGTATGGTATGTAAGCCCATACCGTTGGTTTCTTTCATTTTTTCATCAATAACAAAGCCCTGCCCGTTATCTTTTATAATTAACTGGGTACCCTGTTCAGATTGCTGCAGGTCAACACTGATAACTGTGGCCCTGGCATGTTTAATCACATTGTTTATAATTTCCTGAAACAGACGGAATAGTATGATCTCATTATCCGTTTGTACGATGTTTTCCTGATAATTATCGCCTTTAAAGCTAATTTTATAGATCTCGGTTTTATTTAACCACTCCAGTTCAAACCCAATAGCTGTTTTAAGCCCTTTGCTGATGAGTTCTTTGCCATACAATAAACGCGATAGTTGCCTTAACTCTTTTATACACTGGCTGGTGAGCTGCTCTGCCCTTTCTATTTTCTCGAGTGTTTTAAACGTATTATCAATATTATTAATGTTGATAGAGGTTAAGGTAATGGAGGTAAGACTAAGCATCTGCCCTATATTATCATGCAGTTCAGAGGCAATGTTTTGAAGTGTTTGCTCCTGTACCTCCATTTGGGTTTTGAGCAATTCATTTTCAAAACTTTGCCGCAGCCCTTCTTTTTCCTCAGCATGAGCCTTCTTTTTGCGATTATATGAAATAACATATAATATTAAAAACAGCGGCGCTATCAAAAAAATCAATGATGTTAATCCGACGAGGGAGTATATATCCGTTGAAGATATCTGCATATAAAAGCGTATGACCAAAAACCATATAAAATAATATTCAATATACTAAAAACTATGTACCTGATGGAATTACCAAATAATATATGAGTATCCTTGATAAGGTAATTAAAGAATATATTACACGTAGTACTTCCAAAATAAAAAAACAATGCGCCATTAACCCACCAAAATGGCGCGTAAGTGCTTAATTGCATATACTTTTCGTCCATAAGCATCAGGTAATAAAAATATAATGCCGTAAATACAAACACTATTGACATAACCGACGCGGTATAAAATAAAAACTGCCCCATCTGGTTTAAGATGAGCTCTGTGATGTATACAGCCATAAAAATAACCAGCCATATAATTACATAAGGCATTATATTCTTATAGCTTTTAAACAGGTAGTAAAAGAAAAAAGTAACTGTGCCGCATTCGGCTAATAATAAAAGGTTATAAACAGGATAATTATGATGATGTAGCTTTACCCGTATATAAATGCCAGCTACCTCGGTAGCACAGTTTAATAGCATGTAAAAAACAAGTAATCTCCAGGCCAGACATTTGTCTCTTGTTAAACAAATCAGGCTGGTGATCAGGCATACAAACTCTGATACCGTGTTAACTGTGAAGTAGCTGGCCATAATTTAGTTATCCAATAAGGTAGCGCCTATATCCTTACAATTTGCAGGCGGCGGGCATAGTTCCCCACGGTTTTCAGGAACTGCCATTACTATAAAACCATGTCCGAGGGGGTTTGCGTTGATGGAATTGGTGTAATAATCAACATGGTTGCCATTGATGTACTGCGTTGAAACCATGATCAGCGTATTATAACCCCAATAAGCTTTTTCGGGTTGATGGGGCTGTTTATTACCTATGTACTCCTTATCGTATGT
>NZ_JBFUJG010000261.1:0-3865 GCF_056401495.1 Mucilaginibacter sp. P4_E8 | reverse complement strand
GAATGTAAAGACTGKAGGGATTGGTGGGCAGGTGATTTTACCGGAACAAGTAAAGGAAAATATACAGACGAAAAGTCACTCTATCAAAACCCTAACTCCCGGATCAACCAGATCTTTAGGCTATTGACCGATGACACGGCTCTTTTGAGCCTTCTCAAAACGCAGGAAATACCTTTGCCCTTTGAAAGTCTATATCATTTGGAAATGAATGAGATTGTTAAAACCAGGAATAAAAGGACAAAGGATGGCTGTATAAGCGACCTGTGGCCTGTTAAACCCTTTCCCACTGACGCCAATGACCCGCTTGACCGGGCAAAGCAATTGCAGTTTGCAGGCCTGGCGCTTTCGGGCGGTGGGATACGGTCAGCTACATTTAATCTTGGGATTATACAAAAACTTGCAGAACTAAATGTACTTAGCCGGTTTGATTACCTGTCCACGGTTTCCGGGGGAGGGTATATAGGTTCATGGCTGGTTTCCTGGATATACCGATCCGGATCTGTTACCAAGGTCAGTAACCGGCTTAACCCCAAACTGTCATCAGATCCCATGGGTGAGGAGGTTCGGCCTATCAGATGGCTTAGGATGTATAGCAATTATCTCTCACCAAAAACCGGGATCATGTCCGGAGATTCCTGGACAATAGGAATGACATGGCTGAGAAACGCGTTTGTCAATCAGGTCATACTGGTGCTCCTGCTTTGTACTATCCTTTCAGCCGTAGTCATGACCCATAGCCTTTGGCACAGCTGGAGTAAAAAATTAGTGGGGGTTTCCTGGGATCATGTCTTGGTGATAAGTGCGGTTTTGTTGCTTTTCGGGGCGATCATAACCGGGCTAGCTATGCGGGTTTTTGATCGGACGGATTCGCCGCCAAGTCGATTTAAGATTGGCTCGAGTAGGTTGCTGCCTATATGGTTGGTCGTCTGGGCAACATTGACCGGTTTCATTGGCAGTGCCTGGCTTGTCGCTAATGTCAATGGCGAAAAAACGACCGAAGATTACTTCAAAATGAATTTGCCTATTGGCATATCGGGATTCTTCGCCATGATAGTCATAGCGGTCTTGGGGCGTTACCATGCCAGGAGTAAGACAAAAAAAAGCGAGTGGAAGCTATGGAGTGCCGTGGCCTTAACCTCTGTCCTGTCGGCAGGGTTTGGTGTTTGGTTATTGGCTTTAGTGTGCGACGTTTTGACCGCCATCGGTTCAACACAGGTAAATACTGAAGAATATCAATTTATTTTCGGTACGCCGCTGGTTTTGGAAGCAACCAGTATTTGCGTAGTTTGTCGTATGGCGCTAATGGGCGACCTTTTCCCTGAAGAACGAAGGGAATGGTGGGGACGGGTCGGTGCCGTCGTACATCGTTTTATCCTAATTTGGATATTGATCTCAGCATCGGCCCTTGTTTTACCGTTTTTGATCGCTCAATTGCTTCCCTCCGCGGATAGCAAGATATTACCTGCGGCTATTGCTACTTGGAGCGCTGCCATCGGTACAGCAGTGAAACTCGCTTTTCAATCGAAATCAGATGGTGACAAGGTAACAAATGGTGTAGATTATGTGAACTTGTTTGTCAAATTCGCCCCTTATCTTTTTATGATCGGTTTTTTGATGATCGGTTCCAATATCTTTGAAGCCTTAAGCTACAAACTATTTCCCTATATCCGGGGCTGCAGTTTTTTCAGCAATGATTTCAGAACTTATTTAGCGCTAACCCTTATACTGGGTGCCATAACTTTTATATTAAGCTGGCGGGTGGGGGTCAACGAATTTTCCTTACATCACTTTTACCGGAACAGGTTAAGCCGTGCCTACCTTGGAGCCACACGCCGAAGGACCTCCAGAGACAGTACAGCCAACCGGTTTACCGGATTTGATGATAATGATGACATCGCTATGAAGGACCTAGCGTATGACGAATATTTGTATTCTGGGCCATACCCGATCATCAATACAGCTTTGAACGCGACCACTGTTTCAGCATTGGACAGGCAGGATCGGAAAGCTGAATCCTTTATCTTTTCGCCACTCTTTTGTGGCTTTGATTTCAGTCCTACAAATTCGGCGGCAGACTCGAGTAACGGGATATTTCAATATGGGTACCGTTATACTGATGCCTTCAGCGAACAATCAAGCCCGACACTGGGAACTGCCATGGCTGTTTCAGGTGCTGCGGTAAATCCTAATATGGGCTATCACTCCTCGGCACCGACCGCCTTTCTGCTCACAATTTTCAATGTCCGTTTAGGGCGTTGGATTGGCAATCCCCGGACGGATTGCTGGAACCGGTCGAACCCGATAACAGGACTGATGTATTTGGTCAAAGATCTGATAGGACGCTCTGACATTGAAAATGACTATGTGTGTTTATCAGACGGTGGACACTTTGATAATATGGGGATTTATGAACTCATTCGTCGTCGTTGTACCTATATTCTGCTTTGCGATGCTGAGGAAGATGAACGGGCCTCGTGCGAAGGGCTGGCAAATGCGATCAGGCGTTGCCGAATTGACTTTGGTGTTGAGATAGACCTCCAAACAGAAAAGATAACCCGGAAAGATAAGGACACCGGGCTGTGCGAGGACCATCTGGTTTCTGGAACGATCACTTATCCAGGCGACAAAAAACCATCTGGAACCATAGTTTACGTCAAGACATGCCTGACCGGAAAAGAAGGCGTCGACATTCGCGAGTACCAGATGAGTAACAAAGATTTTCCACAACAGTCTACCGGTGATCAATTCTTTGACGAAGCGCAATTTGAGAGCTACCGTCAATTGGGATACCGTTCGATGGACGAATTTAGAAAATACACTTAAAACTCATTGGGGCCAGTTCAGCAAAAATCGTAGGATACGTTAGAAAAATGCGCATGGTATAAATCAGGCGCATTTTTTATTTTTTTCGGATATAGATGTGTTTGATGTGGTGATTTTTACCGCTTTCGCGCTCATCTACTTCAAACTGTTTCATGCTTTTTATAAAAGGCAGCATTTTGAGAAAACCGTAATTCCGGGGATCAAAATCGGGTTTCTTCTTCAGCATCAGATTACCCAAATCACCCAAATAGGCCCAACCATTATCGTCTGCTAAATCGGCAATGCTGGTAACAATTAGTTTAATGATCTCCGGATCAATATTACTTAACGGCTTATCTTCGGCTTGTTTTGCCTTGTTTGATGTGGATTTAGGTTCATCTTCAACTGGTGCAACAAGCTCCTTCTTAAGTATCTCGATATAAATAAACTTGTCACAAGCCGTTATAAAAGGATTCAAGGTTTTCTTTTCGCCAATTCCAATCACTTTCATCCCTGCTTCGCGCAAACGTGTTGCCAGCCTGGTAAAATCACTATCACTGGATACAATGCAAAAACCATCCACTTTACCGGTATATAAGATATCCATCGCATCAATAATAAGCGCGCTATCAGATGCATTTTTTCCTGTAGAGTAACTGTATTGCTGAATGGGAGTGATGGCATTTTCTAACAAAACGTTCTTCCATCCGGAAACTGTAGGTTTAGTCCAATCTGCATAGATCCTTTTAAAAGTAGGCGTACCATACTTTGCAATTTCCTCAAACATCTCCTTCACGTTGGCATAAGGCACATTATCCGCATCAATAAGGACGGCTAACTTCAGATCTTTTTGGGTTTCTATCATATTAAGTTTTAGGCTAAGCGTTCTTTATCAAATAGATAATGGTTAACGATTAAATGATAAAGATATGATTTTTAATGTACCTCGAACTACATTCGTGTAGGGCGCAACAATTGCTGGTTACAGCGGCTTACAGCGAATGCTGTGAGGGAGCACGGCCGAATATATCCCGGAACACAGCAAAGATACCCACTTTGATAA
>NZ_JBFUJG010000260.1:0-3896 GCF_056401495.1 Mucilaginibacter sp. P4_E8 | reverse complement strand
GTATTCCTGTTTTCGTGTAAGGACAAATCGGCATTTACCATCTCAGGTACCATTAAAAACCCATCAAGCTTAAAAATAGTGTACCTGCTTGAAGCCGACAGCAGCCAGGTAAAGGTTATTGATTCCACCACTTTGAGCGAAGACGGAAAGTTTAAGTTTAAGCACGAGGCACCTTATGCCAATTTATATAAACTGCGTACCGGCGAAAGTATTTATGACCTGATAGCTAAAAATGGCGATGATATTGAGTTTACTACCGATCTTAAAGATAATACCCATGCCTATACCATTACCGGGTCTGATGATTCTGATAAGATAAAGGAATTTAACAGGATCAGTAACCTTTACGGCGAAAAAAATAATAAGGTAGTTACAGAATACCAGGAAAAATCGCAGGCGCTGGGTAAGCAGTCTGATTCGTTGCTGAAAATATATATGCCCATATTTCAAAAGAACATGGGCGATTATAGCAATGCGGTATTGAAATTTGTTAACGATAACAAAAATTCACTTGCCGGTTTTTATGCAGCCACTTCACTGGATGTGTTTAAATATGAGCCACAGCTGGTAGCTTATGCCGATGAAATAAAGGGCAGCTTTCAGACCAACCCCGGGGTACAGCAATTCATCAAACAAATGGAAAGGGCCAAGCCGGTTTCTATTGGTCACAAAGCCCCTGATTTTACCACTGCAGGTATTGATGGTAAGCCGGTAAAATTAGCTGACTATAAAGGGAAATATGTAATGATTGATTTTTGGGCTTCCTGGTGTATGCCTTGCCGCCAGGAAAATCCTAATGTGGTAAAACAGTACAATGCTTTTAAATCAAAGGGATTTAACATTTTAGGTATATCCTTAGATAAGGAGAAAAAAGACTGGCAAAAAGCTATTAATGATGATAAGCTGACCTGGGCCCACGGATCAGACCTTAAAGGTTTTGAAGGCCCTACAGAAGAGCTTTATCATGTGGAGGCCATACCCTCAAATTTTATCATTGATCCTCAGGGAAATATCGTTGCGAAGAACATTACAGGTGCCGATCTTGAAGCTTTTTTAAACAAAACATTTAGCAAGCCTCAATAAATCGTTAATATAAGGTAACCTTTAACAATTTGTTAATATTAGCTTAACTTTTAGCTTTTGTAAAGCGTATACTTTTATACAAAAAATTTAACGTGCCATGAGCAACTCCTCCAAACAGAAAATACTTATTGTTGATGATGAACCGGATATTTTAGAGTTAATAGAATACAATCTGAAAAAAGAAGGTTATCAGGTGTTTTTGGCGCGTAACGGACAGGAAGCTGTTGCCGAAGCAAAAAAATCATTACCTGACCTGATTGTTCTGGATATCATGATGCCTAAAATGGATGGTATTGAAGCTTGTCGTATTATGCGTACCATGCCCGAGTTTAAAAATACTTTTATGGTGTTTTTAACGGCCCGCAGCGAAGAATATTCTGAAATTGCCGGTTTTAACGTAGGTGCCGATGATTATATTGCTAAACCGATAAAACCACGTGCCCTGGTAAGCCGCATAAACGCCATATTGCGCCGTAATGCCCCGGCCGAAGATGCACCTGATAACAAACTGGAAATAGGTAACCTGGTTATTGACCGCGAAGCTTACCTGGTTTATAAAGATGGTGTTAAGGTGGTTTTAGCTAAAAAGGAATTTGAATTACTTTATTTGCTGGCCTCAAAGCCCGGCAAGGTGTACACCCGCGAGGTGATCCTGAAAAATATTTGGGAAGACTCTGTAGTGGTTACCAACCGTACCATTGATGTGCACATACGCAAACTGCGCGAAAAACTGGGCGACGACTGTGTAGCTACCGTAAAAGGTGTAGGCTACAAGTTTGAAGCATAAACTTTTCGTTACGGTTTAAAATCTTGATCCAACTATTTAATCATTAAATAGTTGGATTTTTTTTGGAAAAAGAATTACCTTTAAGGCAAACTTAAACCGATGAAAAAATATCTGCCTCTCTTGCTGGTGGTTTGCTTTTTTGCTTTCTCCTGTAAAAAAGACCACCATCCCGGTACAGATCCTGATGCTAAAACCTACAACGTAAAATTTAATTTAACAGGCTTTACACAATCAATAACCAGCGCAGCCAGCCATAAAAAAGTAAACGGGATAAAAACCAATGCAACCCCGGTACCTGTTACCAATGATTATTTTAAAATTATAAAATACATTGTTTATGATGCTTACGGACATGAAGTTCGTAATCTAAGTATAGATTCAACCGCGAGTAATTTCGGTACAATTTCAGATAAGTTGCCAGCCGGGACTTACACTATTGGAATTGGTGCAGGTAAAGGTGGCTTACAAAGTGTATTAAGGGATGTGGTTGGTAGTAATTATCGATATTTTTATGGAGTTAATTCTAATTCCCCAACGTTCCCCTGGGGAGATACATTTGTTGACAAGTTTAAAATAACCCTACAGGGTGATATTAACCAAGCCGTTACATTAAGCAGAATAGTAGGTCAATTAGAAGTAAATATTGAAGATGCAATTCCGGCTAACGTTAAAACCATTGTGGTAACGGTAAATAAGGATTACTATTATTACACATTTGGAGCAGAACAGCCTGAGGTTCCCGATTTGGCTACTTTAACAACAATTGTTCCTGATGCTGTAAAAGGAAGCACCAATTTTAAAATTGATAATATAATTTGTAATACCATAACCCCRTTTTCGGTAACTATTACTSCATATGATGCCAACCAAAAAARMATARRTRCWGGCGTTACCGTAACTAATGTAAYATGCGAAAAAAATARAARAACAATATTGTCAGGRAAATTATTCAATRGYYYGGTCAAYAATASYTTYTCTATMGGTATTAATGATTGGGATCCTRATMCTAWTAMTRTCSAATATTAATTAYTGATTTATTTAGCCGCCAACAAATAGTTATCAAATTAAACTTAAAGAAATGAAAAAGAATTTTTTCGCTTTGATGCTTRTTTGCCTGATCATGTGGTCTTGTAAAAAAGAAAGCTCAAAGRATACYACWGATACCGGAGGYAAAARCTCCCATAAARTTACCTTYAYRGTWGGGTTTTCAAAGCAAACTACCGATTTTMAAACCAACGGTTTAAAGGTCAATAGTGCAAATCGTCCGCTTACCACTCAAGCCCTTGCAGATCAGGTTGAAGTTATACTTTTTGCTATATATAATAACAAGGGCGATAAAGTGAAAGTTATCCAGCAATCATCAACTGATGCTGCTTTTGGAACCTTTGCAGAGGAATTACCTGATGGGAGTTACACCGTAATAGTAGCAGCCGGAAAAACAGGTTTAGCACTGTCAAATGACCTTGGTGAAGATGGTAGTTATTATGTTGCCAAAAGCAGTTTGACTACAGATATATTAACCTATGGAACAAGTCCTGAACGTATTTACCCCACTATATTTGATAAAGAGGCGTTTTACAAAAAGGTCCCTTTAACAATCCCCGGCAATGCCCCACAAACTGTTTATCTCAATAGGATAACCACAGAAATACAAGTAATAGTAAAAGATGCTATCCCTCCAAATGCCAAATTTTTCGGGCTCGCAATCGAGCAGGTTGCTTATAAATTTTATGTCAGTTGCGGTTGTTCCGCAAGCATAACCGACAGCAGGCTTCTCGGTTTATATCGTAGTTTGGATATTTCCCCAACAGATATAGGGACCTTAAATTATACATTTAGCCAACCTTTTCTGGCTCTTCCTAAATCAAATGTAACACTTTATTGCTCATCGGAAGATCTGGGGAGCAATAGTGATAGCTGGAGCGGTGATATATCGACAGTCCTAATACCCAATGTAACTTGTTTGCCTAATCAAAGAACAATTTTAACCGGTAATTTATTTGGTGGGGGAGGTAACCCTGTTAAT
>NZ_JBFUJG010000259.1:0-3899 GCF_056401495.1 Mucilaginibacter sp. P4_E8 | reverse complement strand
GCGCCAAAGTAAAGCTAAAGGGCAAAGGCTTACCCGCTTACAAAAAAGATAATGAGTTTGGTGACCTATATCTTACCTATGATATACAAATGCCGGTAAATCTTACAGAAAAACAAAAACAGCTATTTGAAGAACTAAAAAAACTACCACAGTCCTGATATAAATTTAAAGAACATGAAAACAGTAAATTTAATAACAGCCAGTGAATTTTGTTCGTACCATAATATAGAGTATACCTTTATAAAGTCGTTGCAAGAAGCTGGGTTAGTTGAGATTACGGTGATTAATGAAACTACATTTATTCCCCAAACGGAACTGCAAAAGCTCGAAAAACTCATCAACCTGTACCAGTTGGATATTAACGTAGCTGGCATTGAAGCTATAACTTATTTGTTAGACAGGGTTGAGAGTATGCAGGAAGATATGCGCAATTTAAAAAACAAACTGCGATTATATGAAGATGAAGAATAGTAACAGCCTATTCCATAATTCAAGGCATCCCATTTCTGCTTTTTGCAGACCTTCCTTTAGCTTATAATCAAACACCAGGCTCTTGCCTAATTAGCAAAATCCTTACCCAATAATTCGGCCAACTCAAGATCATGGGTTGATATGAAAACAAAATTCTGATTAGTATTGATGTATGATATATTAAACCCAAAACGGGATTTACAGTCATACAAGTATAAATGAACTACAGTACTAACTTAAATTTCGATTTATGAAACTGATCAAATTTTCAATTATAGCTTGTGCACTGTTATTTTCAGTTCAATTTGCGAAAGCCCAAAGCATATCTATCGGTGCCTCATTTGGTTATGGTTACCACTATCCGCATCACAGGGTAATTGTGGTCAACGATTATCCAGCATATACTTACTACAGTCGGCCGGTTTATTATGGTCGGCCATATTATTCAGCCCGTTATTACCGCCGTCCCGCTTACTATCGTGTTCACCGCCATGACAGGCATTGGTAATAATTAATATAAAAAGGCCGTCCAGTAGTATATTGGACGAGCTTTTTATATTTTAACCGCTCAAGCTATCAGTTCCTGATATAAACTTATCTGTTGCCGCTTAAAAAGCCCTGCAAAGCCTGCTGAGTAAAAGCCGATAGTACAAGTTCGCCGCTAATTGCGGCCMGCTGGGTTAATAACTCGTCCCAATCTTCGGTGCCTTCCCATAATATTTGCTTTAAGCCAGTAAGCGCATCGGGGTGATAAGAAGCCAGTTTTTGAGTAAGCTCATCAAGCGCTGCGTCAAGCTCAGTAATATTCTCATATACTTCGTTGTATAAACCTTTATCGCAGGCCCATTCTGCTGTTTGAAAATCTGAAGCCCTGATGGTAAGCTGTGAAAAGGCTGGCAGGCCGATTTTGCGTGTAACTGCCGGTGATATTACAAACGGTCCTATACCTATAGCCAACTCGCTTAATTTGATAGAGGCGAATTGAGTTGCCAGGCAATAATCTGCCGCGGCTGCAAGGCCAACCCCACCACCTACCGCTTTACCCTGAACACGGACTATCACTATTTTAGGCGATTTACGACAAGCATTGATCACTTTGGCAAAGCCTGAGAAGAATAATGCCCCCGCCTCTTTATCTTTGATCTGAACAAGCTCATCAAAGCTGGCACCAGCACAAAAAGTACGCTCGCCTCCGCTTTTAAGCACAATTACCCTCACTTCCTTATCTTCACCGGCCTGTATAATATTTTGAGTAAGCTCATTTAAAAGACTGGCAGGCAGTGAGTTTTGGGCGGGGTGATAGAAACTAATAGTTGCTACACCATTTGTGCTTTTTTCAAAAGATATATTTCCGTTATCGATAGCAGGCATAATTAAGGGTTTATTTGAATGGGTTTGATCACTAAAAACCAACATCGATCAATATCAGAAGTATTTAGCTTACCTGCAATTTTCGTTTAAAATGGCTTAAAAACCAAGGCTTTTTTAAGGTATTAATGGCAAATCAAAATAAAAGGTGGCACCATTACCCAATTCACTTTGAACCATTATTTTACTTTGATGGTTATTTATGATCTCTGTGCTGATATAAAGCCCCATTCCAAGACCACTGGTCATAAATTTTTTATCCTCAACCCTGTAAAACCGTTCAAATATCCTGTCTATTTGTTCTTCGGATAAACCTATCCCAAAATCGGTCACTGATACACGCACTATATTATCCTGCACAGCCGTTTTAAGGATGATCTGTTTATTATCCTGCGAGTATTTTACAGCATTATTAATAAAATTCATTAATACCTGTTCCAGCCGTTCGGCATTCCCCTGAACACGAAGCTCGGGTTGCGATTGGTTATCAAACTCATAAAGGGGGTAAATATGCCGGGCATTTTCTATAACAAGCCCCATCAAATCAGATATATTCACTTCGTCTAAAGCATATTCTAATCTTCCGGCTTGTATTTTACTTACATCGAGCAAGTCATTCACAAGACGTTGCAATTTATTAATAGCCACAATGGCTTTTTCAATATATTGTTTAACAACAGGTGGAACCTCTTCTTTTTTATAGGATGTTATAAGTTGCAAATACCCTTTTAAACTGGTTAATGGCGTTTTAAGCTCGTGGCTTGCTATCCCGATAAATTCATCCTTGCGATCCATTTCCCTTTTCTGATCCTCAATATCAGTAGCAGTACCAACCCAAAAAATTATATTTCCTTTATCGTCCCTTAACGGTATAGCTCTGTTTAAATGCCAGCGATAAGCACCATCCCACCTTTTGTAACGGTTTTCAACCTCAAAAACATTGCCCGTTTTTAATGATGTAACATACCTGTCTATTGTATTTTGTATATCATCAGGATGTATCACTTGTTGCCAACCCCAACCAATTGTTTCGCCATAATGACTGCCAGTATAATTGTACCATTGCTGGTTATAAAAGTTAACTTCACCACCCGGCAAGTTTGTCCAGGTCATTTGCGGGATGTTATTAGCTAATAGTTTAAAGTGCTCCCTGCTTATCAGCAAATCGCTGGTGCGCTCTCTAACGGTATATTCCAATTCATTATTCAGTATTTCAGCAGCATTTTGGGCTGCTAATAACTGTTCATTTTTTACTTTTAACTCCCATTCAGCCTCCTTTTGACTTGTCAGATCGGTTAGAATAAGACTTAGGGCCGTGCCTTCGTCCAGATCAAGAGTGGTGCATGATAGCAAACAAGGAGTTAATTGAAGTTTTTTATTGACAAGCAGTATTTCTCCATTGCAATCTTCGCTCCAGCCTTTATGTATCAATTCGTTAAACGTTACCAATGATATTTCAGGGATAAATGTTTCAAAATTTAAACCAATCACTTTTTCGAGTGATAAATTCATCATGGCAGCAAAACGCGAATTACTGTAAAGAATAATACCATTGCGGTTTAGGGTCACTGCACCCTGATTCATTTTTTCAATAAAAACACGGTAAGTTTGGTCGGCGGTTTTAAGGGTGTACAACTGGTGGCCATCATTACCCTTAACAATAATCGCGTCAACCTGGCCATTGCGTATGGCTTCAATAGTATCATTAGCCTCCTCCAACTGCACCTGGAGTTCGTTATTTTGATTCAATAACTCTTCATATGTATATTTAGCCAGTTCCATTTAGTTTTCTATTGTAAACCAAGTCCTCTTAATACCTTGTTAACGTCTGACATATCACCTATCAATCTTCGTTCCATTCCTGGCGCCCTTTTGATCAGCATGGGTAATGCAATGATCTGTTCACGCTCGGCAATTAAAGGCTGCTGATAAACATCAATAATCTCCAAATTATAATTACCCTTTAAATGTATCTCACAAATAGCCTTTAAGTTAGATATGGCGCGTGACGAGTTTGGTGWGGCCCCGGTAACAAATAAGCGTAACTGATAAACATGTTG
>NZ_JBFUJG010000258.1:0-3936 GCF_056401495.1 Mucilaginibacter sp. P4_E8 | reverse complement strand
CATTTACTCTAAGCTGTATCCTCTTTTTGTAAAAAAAACCATTTACGTCAAGCAAATTATTGTTTACTGGGACGTCTTGAAATCTAATTACTTTTATCTTTTCCCATATTTTAAAATCGGCAATAAAATCATTAAATTCCTCAAGAGTAGGTTTTTTTTTAAATTTGGTAGTATAAATCTTTGCAAATTTTTCTATTTGATTAACAAACATATAGTAATCTTGTTCATTAAAAACTGTATCAATAAACTCATCTTCTGCAAAAGCTATCTTGCATTTGTAAATGGAGAATTGCTTTGATATATTTAAGAAATTACATTTTTTTGCCATTCCCCACCATTCCGCAAACTCTAAGTCTYGCCAAAAATAGAACCCATCGCCAAGCCATTGATGGTTTCCTTCTGCTAAAATCGGAAAGAGTAAATGTTTATTTCTAAGTTCTTGCGTGTGAAAAATTTCCAGTTCCATCTATGGAATAAATTATGCTATAATACACAATTAATATCGCATATATTAAATATTTACAACAAATTCCATAGTTAACGCTAAAATGCTTTCTACACTTAGCACATTTGTATTTTTTTAACTCTCCTTTTAACTCATATACTTTCTCATGGTTACAAAACACACAAGTTGTATGTTTAGGCCATCTTAAACGGGTTAAATATTCTAAACAAGTTTGCTTGTCATTAAAGTACAACGCTACATCTATAACGTTTGTAAATGGAAGGGCTTTACCTAATGGTTGCATTGCTGTAAGCGTTAATTTGCTTTTATTAAATTTATATGCTTACATTTGCTGCAAGCAAAAAGAGAGAGGGGAGGATTCGAACCTCCACCCAACGCTTAGATTACGTTACTCTATCCAGTTGAGATACCTCTCTTTTTATCTTTAGAACCACTTTAGCTATTCGTCCGTCAAAACTTATATTGCTAAAGTGGTTTATTTATTTAAATCGTACCCGATACCGCATATTGGTCTTTTATAAGATTTGTCCCCTCTTGAAACCATTCCGGCAAACCATAATAATAACGGGATTCGATTGGATTTTGTTCAATAATAAGCTTTTTAATTACTCCTGACTTAACCAACGCCGATAATTGTGCTGAAAATGCATTGTAAGCAAGATTCTTATTTGTTTGATTATTTATTATTTCCCAACACTTCTTAGCAAGCATTGGTTCATTCTGAGCGATAAGTATATTTTTTATTATCTCTTTGAATGTGCCTGTTAATTGAGAAACAGCAGTAGAATTTGGCTCAACCTTTTTATAAATCAGAGTATCAGCGCCTATTGATAATAACAAGTTTAATGCCTCTTGAAGTTTGCGTGCTTCATTAATATGATAGTCAATMTTCTGTTTTATTGAGGAAACATTAATCATTTTTTCGTCCGTCATGGTGAGTATGATTTAATTGTAAGCCAAAGGTCTAAATAATAAATGACAAATACAAGAGGTAAAGAATATTTTTAGATATCATTAGACACTAAGCTCATTTTACTCTATTTGCAGCCCTATTTATACTATTAACTTATACACATTACGCCTGTTTAACTTGGTTGCATCTATCAAACCCTCACGATACATCTTAGACGTTATAAATGTAATTCGCTTATAAACTGTTTGCTTGTCTTTAATCTCCTTATCTAATATCAGTATGTAGTTAGCTATGTCTATTGTATCTCCTGCACCAATACGTGTTAGCACATAAAATACTTTCTCCTCTAACGTTGCTTTATAATCGTATAACAAAGCATCTGTTGCTACATCTTCTTATCTACGGGGAGTTATTCTTTGTGGCAACTCATAAGCGTTAATTGCTAATGTTACACGCTCTAAATCGTTAATGAGTTCTTTACGCTTAGCTTTGAGTTCTGCTAATATCTGTGCGTCTGTCATACTGTTATAAGGCTTATACAGTACAAGGTAATAAACTAATCTATCAGTAACAAACCTAAAATCAGTGGGTTAATGCAAGATATAGTTGCTTAAAACAATTAAGGTCTTTTATGTGATAACAACTATCTTTCCGCCACTATTATTACTATCCATAAGGGAATGTGCGGCGGCGATTTCATCGAGTTTAAACGTACGGCCAATACTTAGATTTATTAGCGCGTTTTCAACATCACTAATAAACTGCTGAAAATGCTCCCTGTCTACCCTGATTTGACCGCTATCATATACGGTTAGATTAACAGTAGCCGGGATGTATTCCATCGGTGCAAAGTCATTGATTGACCATTGTTCCGAAAGCATGCCGGTCATACAAACAATACCACCTGGTGCGGCGCATGCTAATGAATCTTTCAGTGTGGACGTGCCAATCAGTTCCAGTACTTTATTTACACCATCAGGTATGTCGGTCTTAACCTTTTGCATAATACGGCCATCATCTATAATAACCCGATCTGCACCATTTTTCAGCAGAATTTCTGTTTTCTCCGGGTTTCGCGTAGTCGCAATTACGAAAAGTCCGTTGTTTTTGGCCAATTGGATCGCTAACATCCCAATAGATGATGTGCCACCCCTGACCAGTATTGTTTCGCCAGGCTGGATTTTTAAGGCCAGCTGAAGTGAACCATACACCGTTTGGAACATTTCGGGTATAGCCCCTAATTCTTTCCAGGACAATTTACTTTCAAACGGAATGAGTAAAGGTTTGGGCAAAAGCGTATATTCTGCATAGCTGCCATCAAAATCCCTTCCCATACCTCCCATAAAGGCGGCTACCTTTTGTCCGGCAGTAAATTCACTTGAAGGGTCATTTTCCACCTCTCCTACGCACTCAATACCCAATATGCGCGGAAACCTAACACCCGGCGATAAGCCTTTGCGCGTCATCAACTCTGAGCGGTTCAGGCCAAACGCTCTAACTCTAATCAAAACCCAATCCTTCTTTAATGTAGGAATGTCTCTTTCCTCAATTAAAATATTTTCGGGGCCGCCGGCATTTTTTATAACTGCTGCTTTCATCATCGTTTTGATTTGAAGCAAAGGTCATGTGTTTGGGGCAAACGAACCCATAAGATTTCTTAAGAAATACTTTTAAAGAATTTATGGTTACCCTTTGGAAACAATGTTTTTGCGGATGGCGCTTAAAAATTCCGGTGTAATTCCTAAATAGGAAGCAATTTGAGCAAGTGGTAAACGGTTGGCAAGGTTGGGGTACTGCCTGAGAAAATATTCGTAGCGCTCTTCTGCCGACGAACTTATGTTCTGAAGTACCCTATTTTGTGATTCGATGTATTTTTGCTCGATAATGACCCGGAAATTATGATCGAACTTATGATACTCAGTATAAAGATATAAAACATCGTCATGTTTAATTTGCAAAAAGGTTGTAGGTTCCACGGCTTCTATAGATAGCTGACTTGCTTTTTCAGCGTAGAAACTACTTAAATCCATCGCCCAATCATTTTCCGCAATAAATTGAATGTTATGCTCTTTCCCGTTTTTATCAATGGCATACATTCTCAAACAACCGGAAATTACAAATGTAAAATGCCTGCAAACCTCACCCTGCTGCAAGATATACTGCCTGCGTTTTATACTATTTTGCGTAAAAAGCACTCCCAATTCATTGCGTTCTTTAGCATTGAGCGGGAAATATTCATTAAAGTGAAGATTTAATTTATCTATTGACACATCAATAAAGCCTTTGTAAATAAGAAAAAATGAATAACTGTTAAATGGTTTAAATTAGTTTCTTATCTGCAATTTATTAAAGATATGCCTGACGTGCACAATTTTTATAATGTTAATGATAAAACAAGTATTTTTAAAGCCAGTGACGGTAAGTGGATATAATTTGTTTTAACAGTGAGATCATAAACCATCGAGTTGAAACATCTTTTGAACTTGGCGCATGATTGTTCAGCCTGTGGTCGGTGTTATCACCATAGGTGTTCGGAAGATTGTAATTGCAGTATATA
>NZ_JBFUJG010000257.1:0-3946 GCF_056401495.1 Mucilaginibacter sp. P4_E8 | reverse complement strand
ATAGGTTTTAATGCTGGTGTACAAAATTTTAACATTGGTTATAATCAGTCATCTCCTTTTATAAAAAACCCACAACTTGATTTAAAAACAATTAATTTAAAATCAATCTCTTTATTCAAGCTTTCAAAAAATATTTTTCCAGAAATTGACACAAACGATAAGGGAGACGCAAGTATAGAAGGTATTTAATTTATTTCTTGATGTAATTAATGATAATGTATATAATTATGACTATTGCAGGAGATAAAAATATAAGATTCAAAGACTTTTTGTAATACGTCCATCGTTTTTCGTTTATGAGCCGGTTTTCTTCAATTCCTTGTTGAAGATTCTTTATCTCTATAATATAAAGCAAAAGTATTCTTCCGGCAGTTGGTGGTGTCACATTAAATAACTCATCTACGAAGTACCTTTTGGGTTGTGTTCCTGGCAACGTATATTCTTTAGGTTTGATGTTAGGAAAAATAAAGAACACCCCCAAAATAAAAAAATAGACTATTGTAAAAATTGCGGTAAACAAAAGATTATCAAACTGATTCGCTTCCCATTTTTTGATGGAGTATGCCACAAGCGTAACAAGTAAACCCGAGACAAGCGTTAATAATGTAGAACTTCTTTCAAGAATTTTTTTGCTTGTTTCAATTGTATCATTAAACGATTTTTCCGCTTGTTCAAAAATAAATTTTGAGTCCTCTAATGTGAGTTTCTTTTTATATTCATAATCAATTTTCCATTCAGAAGGGGTAGCATTTTCCATACTTCATTTTTTATCCAATTTAATATTATTTCAATTCATACTAAGTATTGAGCGAAAGTTTTATTATAAGGATTATCAATAAGAAAGCTTGACTATAAGTTGATTTTACCTCTCGATAAGAGAAAATGTGCTACCTATTCAAGCGTGGACGCTTGAATAGGTAGGATGTAAAAACACACTTATCACAATCGCTCGGCTCCTGCCGGGTGATTACTATTACCCGGCCTCCGGCCGTTGTTAAAAATTAAATCATGTTGTATCGCAGGCCGGAGGCCTGGGGATAATCGTCACTCGGCTGGAGCCGAGCGACTGCATGGGGATAAGTTCACATGATAGTTTTGGCTAAAGCCATATAAATTCCACTTAAAATCCGTTGGCTTTAGCCAACGGCAATGATAAATATAATGAATTTACAGAACGATTTCCATTCATTGCCGTTCCATTTATGGGACGGATAGAGCAACCAGATATGGGCTTTAGCCAAACCTGTAGTCTTCCGAACAATTCTGGACTCCAGCCGAGCGACTGCAGGGAGTAGCTTCTTTAATATTCATATTATCTCAACATCTACGATGGTAAAAAAGTAAATACCTGAATTATCTTTAAACTTTTCATCTTCAAAAACTAAACACTTTAAATAAATAGTTTGACCGGTTTTCAAATTATTCATATCA
This sequence comes from Mucilaginibacter sp. P4_E8, assembly GCF_056401495.1. Taxonomy (NCBI): domain Bacteria; kingdom Pseudomonadati; phylum Bacteroidota; class Sphingobacteriia; order Sphingobacteriales; family Sphingobacteriaceae; genus Mucilaginibacter; species Mucilaginibacter sp. P4_E8. The sequence continues at coordinate 2,515 of NZ_JBFUJG010000257.1, read as the reverse complement.
ACCATATCTTTCATATAAAGAGCAATATCTTTTGTTTTTCTAACAAAAGTTTTATCATAAATCCTTCTGCTAAGTGTCCCCTCATATAATCCATTACAATATTCTGGAGTAAAGCTTACAGAACTGGCACCGATTTGACTATCAACATAGTCATTTAAAAAAAGCTTCTCTTTTTTGTTTAAAATCTTTAAAATTGGCTCGTCACTGCTTATGTGAAAATCATAATATGAAGCTTTAATTTTGATAGTATCTACTCCGCTTTTAAATTTTAAGCTTCTAAGAAAAGTACATAAAGCATCTTGGGTCGCACGTACTTGAGCCATCGCATTAAGCGCAAAGGGGATAATAAACAGTACAAATACAATTTTTCTCATTATGATAAGGTGAGTCTACGCCGTTGTTGGTGTTGTCACCATAGGTGTTCGGAAGAAATAAAAAGAAAGCTTGGGCCTAGTGCGATTCCTTCCTTGGGGAAGGGGGAGGTAGGGGTTTATTGAACATTACAGGTTTAATCGCACGTATAAACCCCTCCCTGCCATTTCACAATCCACGGCACCCCTCCCAAGGGAGGGAATATACACTGCAATTACAATCTTCCGAACACCTATAGTGTTGTCACCAACAACATTTAAATTGTTACCCCCTCACCAAATGTTCCTGCTCAATCTTCTTTTGCAGTTCCAATATGGAGCCTATTAAAGCTTCAGGGCGGGGTGGGCAGCCTTGTACGTATACATCAACGGGGATCACCCTATCAACACCTTTTACCACGTGGTAGCCGTGCTGCCAGTAAGGGCCACCGCAATTGGAGCATGAACCCATGGATATAACATATTTTGGCTCAGGCATTTGCTCATAAAGGCGTTTAATACGTTCGGCCATTTTAAAGGTAACTGTTCCGGCTATAATGATCACATCTGCCTGGCGAGCTGATGGACGTGGGAAAACGCCAAAGCGGTCAAGATCGTATGTTGATGCCATGCTGCCCATCATTTCAATAGCGCAGCAGGCTATCCCAAAGCTTAAAGGCCATAGGGATGATAAACGCGCCCAGTTGAGCAGGTCATCCAATTTGGTGACAACTATACCACCGCTTTCACTCGTTACATCACTACTCATTTGAAGGCTTTTTAAAGGTGGGTTTAAACATGGGTTTTCTTACCGGCGGTGTGGCACCGGCAGTTTCAGCAACGGCTTCTATTTCCGGTTCATCGTTGGTTAAACTAAATGCTTTAACTGTGTATTTGCTTTGCTCCAGGTTCAGTTTTTCATAAAACGATGAAGGGATGCTTACATCAGTAGTGGGTATCACAGGTTTGGCTTTTATCCATTCCAGGTCGCCTTTGCACCAAACGTAAACCAGGCCAATGATCAGGATACCTAAAAAAATAAACATCTCGGCTAATGAGAACCAGCCCCAGCGTGCATCCTGCGCTATAATATCATGGCTGCCAAATACGGTTGCCCACGGAAAAATGAACACCATTTCTACATCAAACAGTAAAAAGGTGAGCGCTATTACGTAAAAACGCGAATTGAATGGCAACCAGGCATTACCTGTTGGTTCTTCGCCGCATTCGTACGAGGTTAATTTCTCATAATTGGGATTATTTGGGGCAAGCAACCTGTTAATAAAAAATATAACGCATACCATTATAATTCCAGTAATAAGAAAGATAAGTATCTTTCCAAATTCTGATATTTGCGAAACATCGGTCATGACTACAAATTTAACAAAACAAACCCATTTTGATGCAATAATAATTGGCGGCGGGGCCTGCGGGCTTATGTGCGCCGTGCAGGCGGGCTTTTTGGGCAAGCGTACCCTCGTTCTCGAAAAAAACGACCGTGTAGGCGCCAAGATCCTCATCAGTGGTGGTGGCAGGTGCAATTACACCAACCTTTATGCAACAGATCAGCAGTTTATATCGCAAAATCCACATTTCAGTAAATCAGCCTTTTCGCAGTGGACGGTGGATGATACTATCAGCTTTTTTGAAACTTATGGCATCGTGGGTAAGGAAAAAACATTGGGTCAGCTTTTCCCGGTGAGTGATAAAGCTAAGGATGTGGTAGAGGTTTTTACCAACCTGTGCGCAGATATGGACCAGGAGATATGGTGTGATGCCGACGTTAAAATGGTTGAAAAAACTGACGATGGCTTTACCGTTCGGGTTGAAGTTAATGGCCGACAGGAGTATATAAGTGCCCCCAGTGTGGTTATCGCCTCGGGAGGGCTGCCAATCCCCAAAATGGGTGCTACTGATTTTGGGCTGCGAACGGCGCGCAAATTCGATCTTAAAATCACCGAAACCGCCCCTGCCCTGGTACCGCTCACTATTACCGGTAAAGATCAGCCCTGGTACGAGCAACTATCGGGCAACAGCATTTTTTGCCGGGTTTGGAACGACAGGATAAGCTTTGAAGAAAACATATTGTTTACTCATTGGGGCCTGAGCGGTCCGGCTATACTACAGATCTCTTCCTACTGGAAACCGGGCGAATATATTAACAT
>NZ_JBFUJG010000256.1:0-3973 GCF_056401495.1 Mucilaginibacter sp. P4_E8 | reverse complement strand
CTACTTGACTGTGGTGTCGACCTGATCAATACCGATAAACTCCCCGAACTCAAAAATTTCCTAACCAGACGTATCGCCTTTTCTGCAAGTGTAAAATAGAGAACTTATGTTTTTTATTAAACATTAAGTTTAAACTGCAGTGATGTATAATTAATTATTTCATAACCTAAAATTAGCATTATCTAAAAGTAACAGACATACTTTTAATTCATCGTGCTAACTTATAAATATGGTTATATTATTATAAATATTTTATATCCTCAATAAACACAGCATACAACACTTTGCAGAAAATATTTGCCTGTTAAACAAATTAGTGATCAAACTATAAATGCAGAAAATACTGTTTATTACCGGTTCTGTAAACCAAACATCACAAATGCACCAGATAGCAACAGAACTCCCGGAGTTTGATTGCTGGTTTAGCCAATTGTTTACAGACAACCGAATATTAAACCTGCTTATAAACCATACTTCGTTACTTAAAGGAACGGTATTATCAGGCCAGTTCAGAACAAGCGCTGAAGATTATCTGAGACGCCACAACCTGCAAATTGATTTTGGTGCCCAGTTAAACAGTTATGACCTTGTAGTTTTTTGCTCAGATTTAGTGGTGCCTTCACGCCTGCAAGAATATAAAACCATATGGGTACAGGAAGGCATGGTTGATAAATATACCTTATTGAGCAAGCTGGTAAAAATGCTTAGGCTACCTCCTTTTTTTTGCGGGAATACCTCATTAAACGGTTCCTCAAACGTGTGTGATATTTATTGTGTTGCATCGTATGGTTATGAACAATTCTTTATTGAAAAAGGAGCTGACAGCAAAAAAACGGTAGTAACCGGTATGCCCAATTATGATAACCTGAAACAGTTTTTAAATAATGATTTTCCGCATCGTGATTATGTAATGGTAGCCACGACTGATATGCGCGAAACATACCGGGTTGAAAACCGGCCCGCTTTTATTAAAAAAGCGGTACAAATAGCCAATGGCAGGCAAATGCTTTTTAAGCTTCACCCCAATGAAAATGTTAAGCGCGCCGAAAGGGAGATCCGTAAACATGCTCCGGCCGCAACCATGGTATTTAGTTCAGGCAATACCCAGCACATGATCGCCAATTGCAGCGAATTAATTACCCAGTATTCAACAGTGGTATACACAGGTATTGCTTTAGGTAAAAAAGTTCATTCCTGGTTTAATCTGGAACAACTAAAAAAGCTTGCCCCACTTCAAAACGGGGCCAGTTCGGCTAAAAACATAGCCCAAATATGCCGTGAGTATATTAACCATACCCACCATAAACAGCATTTTAATCCTCAGGAAGCATTAAACAATAAAGTATCACAAATTTTAAACGACGATTTATTGATAAACTATTAATACATATATAAATGGCAGATAAAGTGTTGATCATTGTACAGGCGCGTATGGCATCGAGCCGTTTACCTGGTAAAGTAATGTTACCCGTAGTGGATAAAAGCCTGTTGGCTTTAATGATAGAGCGGTTGCAGATGATAAAGCATAAGGCAACCATAGTTATAGCCACTACTGTTAGTCCCGATGATGACATCATTGTAGATGAAGCTGATATGCTGAATGTCCCTTATTACCGGGGCGATCAGTATAACCTGCTCGACCGTCATTATCAGGCTGCTCTATTACATGATGCAGATGTTGTATTAAAGATCCCTTCTGATTGCCCGCTGATAGATCCATGCATTATAGATGATGTGCTTACCTATTATTTTAAACATAAAGGCATGTATGATTATGTAAGCAATCTGCATCCGGCAACCTATCCCGATGGCAACGATGTAGAGATCATGACGATGGATTGTTTAAAACAAACCTGGAAAAACGCGGATAAAAGTATGGAACTGGAACATACAACTCCTCATATATGGGAAAACCCTCAACTGTTCAGTATTGGTAATGTAACCTGGGAAACTGGTTTGGATTATTCCATGTCGCATCGTTTTACTATTGATTACCTGGAAGATTATCATTTTATAAAAACAGTATTTGAAGAGCTTTATCATCAAAATAAAAAATTTTCCTGTCTTGATATCATCAGGTTGCTCCACCGGAAGCCCGATATCTACCAGATCAATGCAGAATATGCCGGCGTTAATTGGTACCGTCATCATTTAAACGAATTGAAAACTATAAACCCGGGACAAACCCGGGAAATATCCGGGTTCCTTTTAGATACATAAAAAAATATAATTTGTGGAAAATAAAAAACATCAATACCACGAAACAGAAGCTATAGCCCTAAAGGTTAGGGAACATATTGTTCGTATGTCAACAGCTGGCGGCTGTTTCACCGGCGCTTCTCTGTCTGCGGTCGATCTTGTTGTATATCTTTATACGGAGTTTTTAAATGTTACTCCGTTCAATTTAAACGACCCCAACCGCGATTACCTGTTCCTGTCCAAAGGGCATGATGTACCGGCATTGTATGGCACACTGGCCGAACTGGGTTTCCTGAAAAAAGAAAGACTTGAAAAGCACCTTTCTTTGGATGATTACATTTACTGGCATCCAAATACCAATATCCCGGGAATTGAATTTCACTCAGGCTCATTGGGTCATTTACCATCGGTAGCACTTGGCGTAGCTATGGATCTGAAGATCTGTGGCAGCGATAATAAAGTGGTATGCATCATGGGCGATGGCGAGCTGAATGAAGGTTCCTGCTGGGAATCTGTCCTGGTAGCCAATGCTTATGGTTTAGACAATCTGATCTTTGTGATAGACCGCAATCATTTTCAAGCCAATATGCGCACAGAGGATCTGATCCCCCTGGAACCCCTTGTGCAAAAATTTGAATCATTTGGGGCTGCAGTTAAACGCATAAACGGACATGATTATACTGCACTGCATAATGCCTTTAGCTCCTATCCTTTTCAAAAAGGGAAACTCAATGTAGTAATTGCCGATACCGTTAGAGGCAAAGGATTACCGAGCATAGAAGAGCGGGCCGACCGGTGGTTCTGCAATTTCTCGGCCGGTGAAATTGACCAGCTTTTACTGGAATTGCACGGGGAGCATACTACTTCATTAACATCAGAAACTTTAATTGTCAGATAATCATGACCTACGAAGAATTATTAACAGCAATAGCCCTGAACGATGAACAGGTAATAGTGATGACAGCCGAGAACCGCGCACTGGTGCGTAACCTGCCCGCTGTTTTAGGCAAGCGTTTTATTGATACCGGTATTACCGAACAAACCATGATAGGTGCGGCCGCTGGTTTGGCGTTGCGCAACCGTATTCCTATAGTACATGCATTGGCTGCTTTTTTAACCATGCGTTCATTTGAGTTTGTACGTACCGATTTAGGTATCGCCAATTTGCCCGTTAAACTAAGTGGTTTTATACCCGGCTTTTTATCAGATGCTAACGGCCCTACCCACCAGGCCATTGAAGATATATCTATTATGCGGGGCATCCCAAACGTAACCGTATTTGCCCCTGCCGATGAAGACGATCTTGTAAAAATGTTACCGCAGATCTGGCAATCCCCTAACCCGGCTTATACGCGTATCAACACCCGCAAAACTGGTTACGAGCATGAGCCATTTGAACTGGGAAAGGCCGAGGTTGTTTCGGCAGGTACCGATGTAACTATTTTAACCTATGGGCTGATGTTTGAACAGGCGCTGATAGCGGTTGATATATTAAAAAACGAAGGACTTTCAGTCGGCCTGGTGAATATGCGCAGCCTTAAACCGGTAGATGAGCAGGTTATATTGCAAACGGCCGCCACCAGCGAACTGGTTGTTACCCTTGAAGATCATTTTTTAACCGGCGGGCTATTTACCATAGTAGCCGAAGTGCTGTTAAAAAATCAAGCATCCGCCAAAGTGCTGCCCATCGCTTTAAACGAAAAATGGTTCAAACCGGCATTATTGCCCGATGTATTGCAACACACTGGTTTTACCGGAAAACAGATAGCCGAAA
>NZ_JBFUJG010000255.1:0-4012 GCF_056401495.1 Mucilaginibacter sp. P4_E8 | reverse complement strand
GTACCGAGTACACCAAACAAGGTAAAATAGATATGATCGACGGCCAGTTTGATAAAAACACCGGAGCAATTACCGTACGCGCAACTTTTGCTAACCAGCAAGGTCTGTTACGTTCTGGTAACACCGGTAAAGTTCGTTTAAGCCTTGAACATAAAGACGCTTTAATAATACCTGAGTCAGCAACTGTTGATATGCAGGATAAAGTGTTTGTATTTACCGTTGGTGATAGCAGCAAGGTGAAAAAGGTCGCCATTGGCATTGTTGGTAAAAACGGAGCCAATTACCTGGTTAAAGACGGCGTAAAAGTAGGCGACCAGATTGTGTTAAGCGGTGTTGATAAATTACAAGAGGGTATGGTAATCCAACCTCAAAAGGCCACAGATAAAGTAGCCGCCGCTGTAACAAAAAACTAATACATACACTTAAACTTTAAAGTCATGTTTCAAAAATTTATAGAAAGACCGGTACTCTCAACTGTTATCTCCATATTATTGGTGATAGTTGGTGTGCTTGGTTTAACAAAATTGCCCTTAGAGCGGTTTCCGAATATCGCCCCCCCGTCGGTATTGGTTTCTGCTGTGTACCCGGGCGCAAATGCCGAGACTATTTTACGTTCCGTTACGCCTTCATTGGAAGAAGCGATTAACGGTGTGGAAAATATGACCTATATGACATCCACTGCCAGTAACGATGGTACATTGGGCATCACCGTTTACTTTAAACAAGGTACCGACCCCGATCAGGCAGCTGTGAACGTTCAAAACCGTGTTTCTCAGGCAACAAGCCAATTACCTGCAGAGGTTGTACAATATGGTATAACTACTACCAAACAGCAAAATAGCTTTATTGGAGCTATGGGTATTTACTCAGAAGATCCTAAAAAATACGACGCGATCTTTGTAAATAACTACGCACAGATCAATATCATTCCCGAAATCAAACGTATTCCGGGAGTAGGTTCTGCCAGCGTATTTGGTGGTATTAAGGATTACTCCATGCGTGTTTGGTTAAATCCTACTCAATTAGCAACTTATAAAATTACACCCGCCGAAGTGATGGCCGCTATACAGGACAAAAACCTGGAAGCAGCGCCTGGTAGGTTAGGGGAGCGAAGTAATGAAGCATTTGAATATGTAATTAAGTATAAAGGTAAGCTTACCACGCCAGAGGAATATCAAAATATTGCTATCCGTGCAAATTCAGATGGTTCTGTATTACGTTTAAAAGATGTAGCACGTGTTGAACTGGGTGCTTATAGCTATAGCAGTGTGAACCGCTTAAACGGGCATGAGGGTATTACTATTGGTATTATACAATTGGCAGGCTCAAACGCCAACGAAATCCAGATTGCCATTGATAAGCTGATGGTGAAATTATCAAAGGATTTCCCTGTAGGTATCAAATACAATCAGTTTTATCGTACCAAAACCGACCTGGATGAGTCAATTGACCAGGTTGAACACACATTGGTAGAGGCTTTTATACTGGTATTTATCGTGGTATTTATATTCCTGCAAGATTTCAGGTCTACATTGATCCCGGCTATAGCGGTTCCGGTGGCCATTATTGGTACCTTCTTCTTCATGAACCTCTTCGGTTTCTCTGTTAACCTTTTAACCTTGTTCGCTCTTGTATTAGCCATAGGTATTGTGGTGGATGACGCGATTGTGGTGGTGGAGGCGGTGCATGCCAAAATGGAGCATGACCCGAGCCTAACCCCAAAAGCGGCAACTACCGAGGCAATGCATGAAATTACCGGTGCAATTATATCCATTACGCTGGTTATGGCGGCGGTGTTTTTACCGGTTAGTTTCATGACGGGTTCAACGGGTATATTCTACAGGCAGTTTGCGTTAACCATGTCTATAGCAATCATTATATCAGCTGTAAACGCGTTAACATTAAGCCCGGCATTGGCTGCCTTGTTCCTTAAAAATAAGCATGCCGGAGGTGATCATGATAAACCCAAACAAAGTTTCACTCAGAAATTTTATGCAGGCTTTAATGGCGGGTTCAACTATATGACCAACAGGTATGTTGGTGGCTTGAAATTTCTGATCCGTAATAAATGGATTAGTATGGGTGGCCTTGCATTAATAGTTGTTGCTACAATTTTCCTGGTAAACAGAACAAAAACGGGCTTTATTCCTACAGAGGATCAGGGCTTTGTGGCTATCGCTGTTTCAACACCATCCGGAACTTCATTAGCCAATACCAGTAAAATAATCAACCAGGCCGAAAAAGAGTTGAAAGCTATGCCGTCAGCAAGATTTGTTATGGCGTTGTCTGGTTTTAACTTCTTAACACTATCCAACAGTCCATCAGCGGGTCAAATTTTCCTGTTGTTAAAACCTAATAAAGACAGAGGTGCCGTTAAGAATATTGATGATATACAAAATATAATAAGAGGGAAATTAGCCGGCATACCAAGCGGTACTTTCTTTGTGTTTAGTTTTCCAACTGTTCCTGGCTTTAGTAACGTAGAAGCCATGGACGTACAGTTACAGGACAGAACCAATGGTAGATTGGATAAGTTTAGCGGTGTAGCTAATAACTTTATCGGAAAGCTGATGGCAAAACCTGCAATTGCTTTCGCTTTCACTTCATATAAAGCAGATTATCCTCAGTTACAATTAGAAGTTGATGATGAAAAGGCTAATCAGTTAGGGGTAAGTGTTAGAGACATCCTGGCTACTATGCAGGCTTATTTTGGTACTGCACAGGCATCAGACTTTAATCGCTTTGGTAAATACTATCGTGTGGTAGTTCAGGCTGATATTGCCGACAGGACTGATCCTGCATCTATTGATCGTGTGTTTGTTAAAAACAAGGCGGGAGAAACTGTGCCTATTAACACGCTCGTTAAACTAACCCGTGTTTATGGTTCAGAAACTGCTTCACGTTATAACCTGTTTAACTCTATCGAGGTTCAGGCTATCCCTAAACCGGGCTATAGCTCAGGTGATGCGATCAAGGCTATAGAGGAAACAGCTAAAGAACAATTGCCAACTGGTTATGCTTATGAGTTCTCTGGTCAAACACGTGAGGAAATTTCCTCAGGCGGACAATCGGCTGTGATATTTATGCTTTGTTTGATATTTGTATATTTCTTATTATCAGCACAGTATGAAAGTTATATCCTGCCATTGGCTGTAATACTTTCAATTCCTACAGGTATATTCGGGGTGTTCGTAGTGTTAGGTTTAACCGGTATCGAAAACAACATTTATGTACAGGTAGCTCTGATCATGCTCATCGGTCTGTTGGCTAAAAACGCTATTCTTATTGTGGAATTTGCTGTACAGCGGCGTAAACAGGGGCATACTTTAGTTGACTCGGCCATTGAGGCAGCCAGGTTAAGGATAAGACCAATCGTCATGACATCACTGGCCTTCGTATTTGGTTTGTTCCCGATGAGTATCGCTACAGGCCCATCTGCACAAGGTAACCACTCTATAAGTATTGGTGCTGCTGGTGGAATGGTGTCAGGAGTATTGTTGGGTTTATTTATCATACCTGTATTGTTTGTAATATTCCAGAAACTGCAGGAAAAAATTAGTGGTGTGCCTTTAGCTGTATTAAATAAAGGAGATCACAATGCAGATGTTCATGCAAAAGACCTTGAACTGACAAATAATTAATTGAGCATTGTTATTAATAATAAAAATAAAATGAAACGATATATAAATCCATATGCCTTTTTGATATTGCTGGTAGCTTTTGTAAGCGCCTGTAAAGTATCAAAGGATGTGGCTACACCCAAACCCGAGTTACCTGTAGCATTCAGGAACTCGGTTACTACTGCCGATAGCAGCAGCATTGCTGATATACAGTGGAAAAACTTTTTTACCGACGCTACCCTGCAAAAACTGATTGACAGCGCCATAGCTAAAAATTACGATATGCAGATAGCTGTTAAAAATATTGAAGCATCACAGCTGCTGTTTAAACAGGTAAAATGGAACTATGTACCAGAACTGAACCTGAACGTAACGGCCAATACCAACCGTCC
>NZ_JBFUJG010000254.1:0-4046 GCF_056401495.1 Mucilaginibacter sp. P4_E8 | reverse complement strand
GAATGATACTTACCGCGGCTTCTTCATTCGTGAGCATCTCTGGAAATGTCGACTTAATTTGGTCGAACACTTGGGCCTGCTGTAAAATATTTTCATGCCAGGTATGAAAAAAAGGTACTACCGGAGCAGATTCATCGAAATTTTCAAGGAACGATTGAAATAGTCTTTGATTCTTGTGATAATATTTATACAAGATTGTTCTTTCCTGGTCGCAGACATTAAATTCTGACTGAAATGACTGACTTGTTTTTGAGCTGACCAGGAACTTTTGTTCCCGGGACAGCGAAAATAAGTTGAAAACGTCGTCTATGTTCTTCAAACTTACCCAGAGAAAAGAAAATTCGGACGCTGCAATTTTTTTCTTGTTCAATAATAACTGAATGCAATAGTGAGATTCGTTGGAAAAATATTGTTCAATGAAAGGATAGGCTTGCACTGAATAACGTTCCAGTTCCCGATCATAGGTGTCTATTTGAATTTTCCATACATAACCCTGCTCAATAATGGATTCAAGTTCGTTCCTCAAATCTGACAGTATTTTTTTTATTTTTTTTTGATCTAACAGATGAAAACGAAGCCGTATATGGTTTTCTGGATCATTGTACCGGACATAAAACCAATGGTCGATATAACCCATTTTTTGCCATTTCCTGGTTTGCGGGTAAATGATTGTAGTCAATAGTCGGTCGGAAAAAAAAATCGAGCAATAAATTTTGTAATAGCACCAAGCTGAGCCTGGAATGAACCGCGGCTGCAAACTCATATTTACCCGTGACAGCGTACCTGGGCTTTTAGGTGAAACTGCTTCTTCATATTTCGCAATAGCTACGAATTGATGATTGTAAACTTGCTTTTTACGATCAGTAACGGCAGTTTTCGCGGGCGGGAGATATTCTTTTAATGTGATTTGCTCTCTTCCTGCTATTTCGGTTTTGAATAGCATAAAAGAACGTTGATCCATATAGAAAGTGAGCGTCCGGTCCAGGTCTACTAATAAAAATGTGTTTGGTATTTTCCATGTATGGCATGCTCTTTTAAAAATGACGAATTGTTCACCCTCACTTTTATTCTGGAATAATAACTGAAGGTCGGCCTTTCGCAGTATCCACTGTGCGGATTGTATTATGATTTGACGAAATTGAATGCGAGGAAAAAAACGTATTCCCTTGAATTCTTTTGAAAAATCTATATTCAGTCTGCTTAGTCTATGCTCCGTCTGTAAGCTTCCCAAAAGACGGTAGATTGGAAGTGTGTTCGAAATAAAGTTATGTGCATTGTCAATTCGCGGGATAATGTATTTTCCTATTCGATGTGAATAAAGGGTGATCTTTTCACCTTTTAATTCAACATGAAGTTCATTGGCAGATAACTCATGGTCAGCTCCGGATGATGTTGTTACCAAATAGGGGATCTGATAATCCCGAAGGTTGGGATGTTGCAATACGTTGCCATTTTTGTTTTCAGGTAGGTGGACGACCGAGGCTATCGCAAATTCTTTGTTTTTATGTTTTTCATATGTCGCGATTTCCTGAAGCAACTGAAGGATTTCCTCGTCACCATGACCAAATCTTCCTAACAGGCACGTTCCGCTCGCGCCGCCCGCGCTTTCAATTACAATATCGCTTTCTCGCGCAGCTATTAATTTGAAAATAACGGGAAAACTGTCTGGAAGGGGGCGAATAGGTACCCTTGGTTTAAGCTCGTCTAGTTCTTGTTGCGTTATTTCTATCAGGCAGTTTCGTTTGTCGGAAATCTCACTGAACTTTCGATTTAAGAAATCGGTAACAGGATTTGATTTTTCAATTTCTTTGTGATGGAAATGGTGTTGTGAACTCAACTTATTGAGTTCATTTAACAAGATGTCTCCAAAATCGACTACCGCAGGATGGTCCGGGTCCATAATCCCAATGTCCGGATCAAATAAATGACTTAGTAAGACCGGCTTGCGATCAAATTTATTTCTGATCTGGTCTTTTACCTGTTCGAGCCAGTAATTTCTAGGTTCGCCTGCGCTCAATATCTGCAGTGCCTCTATTGCTAATGATAGGGATTTTCCCACCTTTTGATCAACCGATTTCCTCAAAAGATCATTATAACTATCGACTTGAAACAATTGACTGGGCAAAGTTAGCTTCAAACGGGCGAAGTGATCGATAAGCTTGGGTAGTTCGTTCACAAGGCGATGATGCTTTTGTACGCGGACTAACTTTGCAGAAGTTTCCTTCAAATTATCAATATCCTGACAAATGCTCAAATCGGAGGACTGCTGCTTTGCATTTACTAAAGCTGCGGTTAAGAATGCCAGTGGATCATTATTATTGAGGCCGGGCTGTAATGTACTCACAAGTACTTGGGCTTCAATCAAAATATCCAAAAATTTTATAACAACTGCCTCATCTGCTTCAAAAAAACTTGCCATTTGCTTAGATAGCAGAGGGTAGGGTACGAAATTATCTGAACAAACTTTAAGGGCAAAATTCAATTCTTCGGTTTCATCGATCGCGCTCAACTTATATTTCTTACCGTTTCCAATAAATTCATATTCAAAGTATCGGTATTCATTGCCAACTTTGTATATCGAATTGTTGATCTTATAAGCTAAGGCATGTTGATGTGAGCCTTCTAGCCGGTATATAAGCTTCCATAAAAAATCTGAATCGAGTTTGACGTTAAAAGTTACATTTTTATCGACAGTGACGATATCGGTAACTTTTCCCCACTCAGCGACCGCACACCACGAAAATAATCCAAATGGAGTCGGACGATGGCACATTCTATTGTAATATTTAACCAGTGTTCCATTTATTTTGATGCTTTTTTTAGTGTCATTTTCGCCATTTTTCAAGTATTTTTCACAAATCAGGTAAAAATTGGGGTTTGCGATATATAAAGCGTCCATGAACGTTTTGTTTTGCAACAGCTGTTCAGAAGAAGTTTTGGTGGGCTTATAGACACCGACCGGAAGCCTGGCAGAGCGGATGCAAATTTTAGAAAAGAAGGAGACGGCCATTATTCATCGGGCTATTTATTTTCTATTAACTTTTTCTTCAAAATAGTAAAAAAAGCCTTTTTGTATCCTTCGCTAATCGGGATACTGCGGTTAACTCCTTGCAAGTAGATTTGGTTGCCGTCAACTAGTTTAAATTTATCAAACGCAATGATAAAGGAGTTATGGGTACGGATAAATCTATCTTTGGGTAAGCTGCTTTCCAAGGATTTCATATTCAGCAGGGTTACGATTCTTTGCTCTGGTGTAAAAACAGAAATGTAGTTCTTTAACCCTTCAATATACAAGATATCGTCAAGATCAACCTTTAAAAGCTTGTTTTTTGAATCAGTTTTAAGAATTATAAATTCGTCCTTAGAAGATTGATTAAACGCTAGGTCATCCGATATTTTTGCCTTAACTTTTTGAAGGGCAAGTAACAACCTTTCGATGGCGACGGGCTTCAGTAAATAATCGACAACCTCATTTTCATAACCTTCGAATGCATAATGCTTGAACGCGGATGTTACAACAATGTTTGTCTTTTTTTTAATGACTTTCATAAAATCCAAACCGGAAATTTCATGCATTTCAATGTCTAAAAAAATAAAGTCCACCTGGTTATGTTCAAGATATTTGAGCGCGTCCAAGGGGTTTGTGAAAGTCTCGGCAACTTTCACATCATCTATTTTTTTTATGTGAATGGTTAAAAGATCAATGGCATGTTGTTCATCATCGATTATTATGCAAGTTAGCATCTTCAATATTTAAGGTTAGACATACCGTATAAAATTTACCGTCGTCGATAATATCCAACGTATGTAAATTTGGATAAGTCAATTTTAATCTTTTTTTCACATTTATAACGCCAATCTTATCACTTATGATATTATTATGAAAATCAATATTTGGATTTCTTATTTTTTTCCTATTTCTGATATAAAACCGTACTTGCTGATTTTCAACAGTTAGCCTGATTTCAGCTGCATTTCGCTCGTTTTTCAGATCGCCATGTTTAAATAGGTTCTCTACGAACGTTATAAGAATAAAAGGTGAAATA
>NZ_JBFUJG010000253.1:0-4064 GCF_056401495.1 Mucilaginibacter sp. P4_E8 | reverse complement strand
GGGTAAAATAAGGCCCGAATTTTATAAATATCTCTGCTTCACGTTTTGATAGATTACTCAAAATATCTATTGTTCTTAAAGAGAAATTTCCAGGGTTATTTATCTCGTTAGCTAAAATTTTCCCCCACACTTCTTGTAAATCGGCTGATGAAATATCCTGAGCCTTATTAAAAAATCGTGTTCTCCACTCTTCATCAACCGGTTTATCCGAGACTTCTTGGTTTAAGTGTTCAACTGAACTCTCAATTATATTGTCAAGATTACGTTGCCTATTGATTTCTTGATGATATAAGCGCTGTTTTGCGCGTTCAACTACTTCACTTTCTGAATCAGATCTTATAATTAAAGACCTTGCTTCAGCTTGTGCCATTACTTCCAATTCATATGCTTTTGCTTCAGCTTCTCTACGAATAGCACGTGGTTTATACAAAGTTCCAATGCCCGCACTAACCACTTCTATGAGTTTTTCTATGGCTTTACCATCGAGCTTTATTAACGAAAAACTGCTACCGTTGTCTTCTGCCATATAATTATAAGAAACAATAATTCATAAACGAATATAACCAATTAAACACAAAAAAAGCCCGGATCAATTTGATCCGGGCTTTTTAATATCTATTGACCTAAACTTACTCAGCTGCTGCTTCTTCAGTGTCTGCTGCTTCTTTCTTTGCTTTTGGAGCTGCTGCCTTTTTAGCTTTTGGAGCTGCTTCTTCAGCAACTTCTGCTACCGGAGCTGGTGCTTCAACAACTTTCTTTTCTGCTTTTGCTTTAGGTGCAGGTGCTGCAACTTCAACAACTGGTTCAGCTTCAAACGGAACTACAGAAACGTATGAACGGTTATCAGCTTTCTTTCTGAAAACTACATGCCCATCAGTTAATGCAAATAATGTATGATCCCTGCCTATGCCTACGTTAACGCCTGGGTTGTGTTTAGTACCACGCTGACGAACGATGATGTTACCTGCAATAGCTGGCTGACCACCGAAAATTTTGATACCTAAACGTTTGCTATGCGACTCGCGGCCGTTTCTGGAACTACCGGCCCCTTTTTTGTGTGCCATTGTTAATATCTTTTATGAGCCGATCAATCGGCTCGGTTTAAACTTTAATTATAATGTAATACCGGTGATCTCGATCTTGGTAAATTGTTGACGGTGACCGTTTTTCTTTTTGTAACCTTTTCTTCTTTTCTTTTTGAAAATKATCACCTTATCACCTTTTAAATGAGACACGATCTTAGCTGATACTTTAGCACCTTTCAAATCAGAACCTAATTTGAATTTACCTTCGTTTTCTGCTAACAATACACTGTCAAATTCAATACTAGCGCCTTCATCACCCTGTAACCTGTGTACAAAGATCTGCTGGTCTTTTGCAACCTTAAATTGCTGTCCGGCTATACTTACTATTGCGTACATGTTTGTTAATTATTGTTTTAAAATTCGAGGTGCAAATATAGGGATTGATTATTTAATAAACAACACACCATACTTTTATTTTTTCTGTCTTTCTTCGGCAGTTAATAAACTTTGCTTTATTTCTTTAATCAGGGTTATGTTAGCGTCTACTAATTTAGGGTCGCCAGCAAAATCACTGTCAAATACAACTCTTTTACTTTTTTTCTTGTATCTAAATTCAATTACATAGCGTATCGACTTATTTTTTGCCTTTACACTATCAGCAACTTCATTCGATGGGAAATCCCAGAAACCGAGGTCGGCAGCTTTGCGGTGCAGATAAAGCAAATCATCGTTGGTAAGCCGCAGATGCATCTTTATCAAAGAATCTCTTCTATCAATGTATTGATAATTCCCGGTTTTTGAATCGTATTTATTAACCAGGCTATCAACCGGTCCATATTGAATAGACATGGAATCAAAATCCGAAAACCGGTATGGCGCATTTTTGATCATCATGCCATAATAATAAAAGCAGTACAATAAAAATGGGACAATGATGGTTAACGCAAAAAATATTTTTTTAGAACGATCAGACATGTTTTAATTATTGAATTAGTTATTGTGTTTTATTTTCTTTTAAGCGTCATTGCGAGGAACGAAGCAATCTCTATGCTATACAGAGCATATATGCATGATTGACCTGCTTATCGGGGATTGCTTCGTTCCTCGCAATGACGCTTTTATTTAATTTCATGTTGCTAATTATTTCAGCTCCCCCTCCCATTTACTTACAACCGCGGTAGCCATGGCATTACCTAAAACGTTTGTTGCTGAACGGCCCATATCCAGTAAAGGATCAATACCTATCAACAGGAACAAACCGGCTTCGGGGATATTGAACATAGATAAAGTAGCCGCGATTACCACCAGCGAAGCCCGCGGAACACCCGCCACACCTTTACTGGTAAGCATTAATACCAGCAGCATTGACAATTGATGCCCGAAGGATAAATGAATATCATATGATTGTGCCAAAAACAGGGAGGCAAAGGTCATGTACATCATAGAGCCATCCAAATTAAACGAATAACCCAACGGCAATACAAAACTTACAATTTTATTACTGCAGCCAAAACGCTCCAATTCAATAAGTACCCTTGGATAAGCAGCCTCACTTGTTGATGTGCTGAACGCGATCAGCATGGCATCTTTTATGTTGCCTACCAATTTAAACACCGGCTTGCGCAATACCACAAATCCGGCAAAAATAATGACTCCCCAAAGCAGTATCAGCCCAAAATAAAACTCGCTTATAAAAATGCCATAAGTGGATAATACGCCAAGCCCTTGTTTGGCAACTACGGCTGTAATAGCTCCAAAAACGGCTAAAGGCGCTACCTTCATCACATAACCTGTTATTTTTAATATAACGTGGGCAATGGCATCCATAGCTTTAATAACTATCTTCCCCTGCTCACCTATGGCCGCGGTAGCTACACCAAAAAACAAGGAGAACACCACGATCTGCAATATTTCGTTATTGGCCATAGCCTCAATAAAGCTTCTTGGAAAAACATGCGCTATAAAATCGGTTAGTGATAATGCCGATTTTTTAATCCCCGTA
The DNA here is from genome assembly GCF_056401495.1 of Mucilaginibacter sp. P4_E8. NCBI lineage: Bacteria > Pseudomonadati > Bacteroidota > Sphingobacteriia > Sphingobacteriales > Sphingobacteriaceae > Mucilaginibacter > Mucilaginibacter sp. P4_E8. Next base: position 1,037 of record NZ_JBFUJG010000253.1, on the reverse strand, counting down.
CTTAAATAACTGTTAGGCAATGGCAAGTGCATAACTTTTCCGGGTTCAAACAGGTTTACTAAAAGCATTCCTAATAAGAGGGATACCATTGTAGCACTCAGGAACCATRACATGGTTTTACCACCAATACGGCCAACAGCCTTAATATCCCCCACTTTGGCCACTCCCACCACCAATGTGGTAAAAACAAGTGGGGCCACAATCATTTTAATGAGTCTTAAAAATATATCACTTAAAATGGTAAAACCTTCCAGTTTATCCTCACGTATAGAATTATTATCTTTACTGATCTTTAATTGTTGTACTTTCTGGGCTTTAAGCGCCATGTAATCTGCAGTAGTACTATCATTTAATAAAACCAATTTTACATTTATGGCTTTTATATTAGCATCGGCAGTACTGATATTTACATTGATGCCATTAATTACGCGAACATTGTAAATGTATCCTGTTATTACACCAAATACGAGTGCGATAAAGATATAGAGAGTTAGTTTGCTTTTTTTTTTCATCAACTTTGTTTGCAGGGCGCTAAACTACAATTATTTTGCTAAAATATTTAAACACACATGAGCATAACTACTTACGGATTACAGCATATAAAAAAAGAAATTCAGCATTTGCCCCAAGAACAGTTAACTGAATTATTGCTCCGTTTGGCACGTTATAAAAAAGAGAATAAAGAACTGCTGGCTTATTTATTATTTGAAGCTTATGATGAAGCTGCTTTTATTGAAAAGGTTAAAGCCGAAGCCGGTTTTATGTTTAGCCAGTTGCCGGCCCTAAGTTATCATGCTGCAAAAGGGATGCGAAAAATATTGAGGTTGCTAAGCAAATACACCAAATTTGCAGGATCAAAACAGGCCGAAATTGAATTACTCCTTAATTTTTGCGATAATTACCTGGAATATGCCGACAGGCGCACATCGTATAAACCCATCAGGCTAATACTAACCAGACAGGTAGAAAAAGTGCGTAATTTGATAATTAAACTGCATGAGGACCTGCAATTTGATTATGCGGAGAGCTATAACACC
>NZ_JBFUJG010000252.1:0-4071 GCF_056401495.1 Mucilaginibacter sp. P4_E8 | reverse complement strand
ATAAAATACGGCAAACAATATGATGAAGGTGGCTATAAATTTTATTACCGGATTTTTCACATTCAATAAATTAATGATACCATGCTTTAATTTTTATGCTGGCGCTGCAATTCATATAGTTTGGCATCAATCAGGAACCTGAACCAAAATCCCTGCAGAAAATGAAATATAAAACCTGTTTTTCCATCTAAAAAACCAAATTTCAGAAAATACCTGATCATAAAATACAGTACCGGCCTTACAAACAGCGGGAATGACTCGTATCTCTTTTTCATATACCGTCTTCGTTCCATCGGGTTGCCAAGCAGCCTGGGTTTAACCAATTGGGTGGTATCATTGTTTGCAAGCTTTTTTTGAGTAAACAAATATTGCGCTTCGAGTGTGGCCCAATGGTTATGACGTATAATAAACGTATTGATAGAATCGGTAATAATATCTATAATATCGTTTTTGAGTACCTGTGTTTTACCGGCGACCATAAAATGCTGATCATATAATTTTTCTTCGCAAATGCCACATCCCCTCCTGAACAGGTTAGCATGATAAGTAGGATAGTGACCGCCATGCCTGATCCATTTATTCATAAACAAAGTTCGGCGGCTTATTAAAAAGCCATTGATATCAGCAGGTATAGCATTGCTGAATAGCATGTTCAGCTCATTTGCCAGCCCTTCAGTAACACGATGGTCGGCATCCAGGTTAAGTATCCATGCTGCTTCGAGAGGTAAATTTTTGAGAGCCCAGTTTCTTTGGGCTGCATAATTTTCAAATGGATGATTGTAAATATGGGCTGTAAAGTTTTGACATATAGTTAAAGTGTTATCAGTAGAGCCCGAATCGACAATAAATATTTTCGCGTTTAACGCCGACAGGCTTTGCAGGCAGGCCTCAATATTCTTTTCTTCGTTAAAAGTTAAAATTACTACCTCAAGGCTTTCGGACATTACAAATTTGATTTGATGATCATCGATTTCCAGAAGTAGGGTATACGACCGCAACCTTTAAAATCACTTACCTTAAAGCCATGTTCATTCAATATTGCCGATAACGTTTTAACCGACCAAAGTTTAATATGCCCTCCCTGCCATAACGGGCTCATGTGCGTATCCCATTTATTAAATAAACTGATAAACAGGTTTTTTAAATAGCCATGATAAGGCGTTGATAAAATAAGCTGACCATTGGTTTCGCTCAATACCGCTTTACAAAGGCCGATGAACGAGTATGGATTATATAGATGTTCTATCACTTCTGTTGAAATGATGGTATCAAAAGGTAAATTGCTTATTTGCTGGGGTAAGCCTCCACTTGCCAGGTCCTGTATAAAAAAACGGCCGGCATTTGTTTTATTGGCTATTGCAATGCCTTGTTCTGAAGCATCAATTCCATAAGCATCAAACCCTTGAGAGATCAGGTAGTTTACAAAATAACCATTACCACAGCCTAAATCAAGTATACAACGGTTGTTAGTTTTGTTAAGCAGCGAAAGAAGTGGTTGCTGCATATAATCAAATGCATGGCAAGGATTGTCATTAGGGTATCCATATTCCTGGTATACTGTCATATTGATATAATTTGCTGATACATGTTCAGGTATTGTTTTGTTAACCGGTTCTCATCAAAATCACTTCGTATGGTTGTGGGAGCTGTATTTCTGATGTGGATCAGATCGGGCTGCTGATTTGCTATGCTGTTAATAGCCCCGCTAATTGACAGCGGGTTGCTCTGGCATATCCAGCCCAAATTATTTTTTTGTACATAACCGGCTAAGCCAACCCCCTCACTTATGAGTACTGCTGTACCTACACTTAGGCTTTCAATAACCGCGTTGCCAAAATTTTCATCGTATGATGGCAGTATGAAAAGATCATGCTGTTGCAGGAGGTCAAATTTGGCTTCGTTAACAAAGCCTGTCCAGGTAATTTTATCACCAACACCGATTTTGATTGCTAATGATCTTAAATCATTAATATAAGCATCAGTGCCGGTACCGGCAATAGTAAGATGAAAAGGAATTTTTACCGTGCTAAGGGCATTGAGCAAGATGTCGAGGCCTTTTTTTTCTTCAATACGAGAAAAGAAAATTAATTTTAATAAGGAAGATGCTCTGTGACCAACAGAAGGCTGACAAACAGCAAGTTTTACAAAATTAGGTATGTTGGTAATGCTTTTTGGGGTAAGTACATTATTGACCGCTTCATTTTCTCTGTTTGATGTTACATGAAAGTGGCATCGTTTTAATAAGGACTTGCTCAATAACTCATGTATAAGTAATTTGACCTTTCTGTTTTTATTTTGAAATGAATAAGGACTTAAAGTACCCCTGGCCGAAACCATTACAGGAACATGGCGCCATACAGCTATCAGGCAGGATAATACAGAAACCAAATTCCACCACGCATGGATATGGATGACATCATATTCTTTAGCGGTTTTCCAAACTGTTTTTAACAGGTGAGGTGAAAAGTGAGTGTGATCTTTAGTGATGCGTTTAAAATAAGTGACGGTTACATTATCAATATTTACGGTATGGTTAGGATTTACATCAAGTTCGTCCAGTCCATTAGCGGTTGTGGTGTACATACTAATTTCACAACCGGCCTTTACCAGGTGCTCACATAACATAGATACCGACATGATTGGCCCTCCATAAATAAAGGCTGGTTTATAAGAAGCCGAGATCTGTAAAATTTTCAAATCTTTTGCAAAATGTTTGTCGCGGTAAGTATTTTATGGATGATTAGCATAGTGATATAGCTCCAGAATACCGTATTGATGATAAACTCAAAACTGATGCCCCGCCACATAATTTGAAACAATCCGCTAAAAATAAGCGCAGTTCCTAAAATATATCCGCCAAAAAGCCTTTCAGCCTTAAGTGCGATTAGCTGTGCTATTGCGCCATAAGCAAACAGACATAGAAATATGCCTAATGCTCCTCCCGAAAGATAAGCATCAACCACAAATGCGGGTTTGGCAGATACTTTTGATAACCTGTTAACAACCCCGGCGTCATAAACACGCTCCATGATCAGCTCTTCGGTACTGGGTTTGGATGGCCAGAATATCCGTGGAACTATCGCTATTCCGGACTGCTTGAGCAAGGTAAAACCATAATAATCTACTTGTTTTGGGGTAGACTGAACAAACTTGATAAACATATCAATTTCACTTAACCGGTTAATTAAAAAGCCCCAGTTTGAGTCGTCTTCGTCCGAATCCCTGTTTAATGTTGCGTCTAACGCTATTTGTCCGGCTTCACTCGCATCACTATCACCTGACCATGCATTTTGCCGAAAAACGCGGTTATAAGTAGGTAAAAGCATAAATAGTAACAATAACAAGGGAATAAAAGTAAATGCCACTACTTTTTTATAGCTGGGGTATAGAAAAATGCCCAGCACAAGTACGCTGATAATAATAGGTTCTTTAAACCCGGAAAGGAGCGACTGGTAAAAATTAAAGCAGTAAAAACCAAGGCATATCAAGGTATTTCCAATTTTCTTAAGCGGAATAGCAAATGCCAGTGCCAATGTGCCTGCGATAAAGCTAAGAGAGTTTAACTGATAATAAAATTGCGATAAACCCGGAATTTTTAAAAAGAAAATTGAAACAGGGAAGCTGACTATAGCAAATAACATTAACAGGTTGGCCAGTTTTTGTGTTTCGATGTGATACTGCTTTTTAACCGGATAATCCATAAAGATCAGGATCCCAAAAACAAGAGCGGCATGTCCTAAACAATAGTAACGCTGGCATTGTGCGGTGAGTAATAACTTTTCATGATCAACCAAAACAAAACTTGTGTGTTTAAAGTTTTCGTACCCCATTACATCCATAAAATAAAATATGGATGTACAGGCCATATATCCAGCAAAAATTATCTGCACTAAAAAGATAGGCCGCATTAATTGCCCGCCCATGCTCCTGTCGGTAGGTATGGGTTTTATCCAGCCGCTTAAAGAAAGATAGAATATAAGGAATGATCCAAGCCAGGCAATAAAGTATGATAATACAGCATCATTCATTAACAAAAGTGAAAGTGCCCAGGGCAGGAATAATACAATGAAC
>NZ_JBFUJG010000251.1:0-4074 GCF_056401495.1 Mucilaginibacter sp. P4_E8 | reverse complement strand
GGTTCCTAACGGCGGCAATTAGCTTATCATCACCATAAAACTGCGGGTAGGTGTAAAACAGCTTTTGCGGATTAGGCAACGCCTTTATCAGCTTACCATCGGTATTTAATATATGCAGCTCACTTGCTCCTGATGTGGCTACCTGCGCCACTACAATACTTTTACCATCGGCGCTAAAGGCCGGCGAAAAATATTTTGTTTTTTGTGTGATGCGATGCTCCTTACCGGTTTTTACATCCAGCACCATCAGTTCACTGTAGTTACGGTAGCCCCAGCGCGCATCCGGGCGGTAACTGGCGTAAATCACTTTACCATCATGATAGTTGAAATAATTATCGAGCGAGTTGGAACGGGTACTGATGCGGCTTTCTTTATTACCTGTTTTTATGACGAAGGCCGGTATATGATCATACGTACTTTTCATGTAGATAAGCGTACTATCATTGATATAGGCAGGATATTCCCTGTCGGCGTAAAAATGTTTTATTGTATTTGGCGCCAGTTTAACGTTTTCATCAGCGCCGCTAAATTGTTCTTTAAAATGATCCAGGCCCTCGTTGCTGAATGTTTTAAAATCGGTAGCTGCGTATTTTTTAACCGCCCGTTGAAAAGGATAAAACCCACCTTTAAAAGCTGCGGCATCATGTGTTACGTTTTTCCAGAAATCATCGCCATACTTTTGGCGCCCGTAGGCAACCAGCATATAACCCAACGGATAATGATCAGGAGTGAAGTCAAGGTACGATCCGTTACGCAGCTTCATATAGCTGTAGTTTTTGCCGGCAACCCATAATGCCCGGTACCCGTTAAAAAAATAAGGCAACCTGCCCCTGCCCTGCTCACTTACGTGGGTTTCGTTAAATACGGCATCGCCCTCAAAAAACCAGTTAGGTACCGATAGGTCGTTACCCAATGCCTGCCCGCCTTCGCCAAACAAAATGCGTAAAGCACGCGACAGGCCTACATTGAAATTATTGTATTGCTGCACATGCCTAAACTCATGAATGGCCAGTTGCTGCGGCCAGGGCAGGCTACCAATATCAAAGCTGTTTTGCGAAGGCGTTAAAAAAAACTCGCTCCTGAAAGGCGCCAAACCCACGTAACCATTGGCAACCGTGGTTTGATTTTGCAAAACTATGCTTACCTGTTTTTGCTTAAACCCAATGGTTGGCTTTATAAGCCCGTTCATTTGCTGAACTATATTTGCTACCCTGATGCCTGCAGAATCCATACCTGCCGGGAAAATTATCCTTGCTGGCGGTGTATTTACCTGTTTCCATTTTAATGATGGTGGGTTACCCCCAAACTCCTGGGCCCTGGTTACTGTTGCGGCTAATAACAGTGCGGGCAGCAGCAGTTTTTGTACAATTTTGTTAATGGCAAGGGGATTATTCATTCAGGGCTCAAAGTAAGTACAATTTGTAATTTAAACAATCGGTTTAACATATTGGCGAAGACTCACCCCGTCTGCACTTCGCTGGACGACCCTCCCTTCGCCTTCGGCGGAGGGAGGGTTGAGAAATCATATATTCATTGTCATTCTGAGCATAGCGAAGAATCTAATGGCCGCCCTGCACAGTTTATGAATAGATGCTTCACTCCGTTCAGCATGACAAACTTGTTTAATGACAAAGCTTTTTCAGTCCTTTCTCCTTCATCTTTCCATCCTTTATCTTTTCTTTAAATAATTTAAAATGTTTTTAAACCCCAATCGTCTATATCTTTAAAGAAGCAAAAAATTGATAACCGCACTAATGCCCGAAGATAAGAACAGTCATATCATACATACTATAAAAGCGTATGGTAAAAGCCTGTTGGGTTTTATTAGGCGGAGGGTAAAAAGCGATGCTGATGCTGAGGACATTCTGCAGGATGTTTGGTACCAGTTTAGCTCGGTGATCAACACAGAGCCTATTGAACAAACCAGTGCCTGGCTTTACAGGGTAGCCCGCAATAAAATAACTGACAAGCATAAAAAAAGGACCGAAACTTTGCTTGATGATATGCTTGCCGGCGAGGATGATGAGGATGAAGCAACCGATTTTAAGGCCTTATTATTCGCTGAAACCAATACTCCTGAAACTGAATATTTACGCAACCTGTTTTGGGAGCAATTATTTATTGCGCTGGATGAATTACCCGTTGAACAAAAGGATGTATTTATATGGCATGAACTGGATGATATGTCGTTCCAGGAGATTGCTGAGCTTACAGACGAAAAAGTTCAAACCCTGGTATCGCGCAAAAGATACGCGGTACTGCACCTGCGTAAGCGTTTACAACAATTGTATAAAGAAATAACAGAATATTAATGATTGCCTGAGTAAAAAAGCAGGCTATTCAAAATTAAAAAATTAAAAAATGAGACAAGTATTGTATAGAGGGCGTTTTGTATTTATTCCGCTGGCAGTTGCCGCCTTCCTGTCGCTCATCAGTTTTGTGGTGATGCAGTTATGGAACAATTTATTACCTGATATTTTACATGTAGGTGTAATTACCTTTTGGCAGGCTATGGGCTTGTTTGTGCTTTGCAAAATATTGTTTGGCTTTGGCAAAGGCGGACGCCCCGGCTGGGGTGGCGGTGGCGGCAAATATATGCGGGCCCGTATGAGCGAACGCTTTAAAAATATGAGCCCCGAAGATCAGGAGCGTTTTAAAGCAAGAATGAAAGATCATTGCAATTGGGAAAGAGGAAGACACGGTTTTGGCCGTGGCCGCGGCTGGGACGATTTTACTCCTGAAGAAGAAAAACAAGATCAATAATAACATTAACCCAACTGACGATGGAAGTGCTGGTATTTTCAACAAGCGTTAAAGAACCGCGACAGGTGAGCAAGGTTACTACCCTGCTCACCAAAGTTCCGGCAATTGCACAATGGAACTTTGACCTGGAAGATTGCGATAATATACTGCGTATAGTGGCCAAAGGCCTTTCTCCGCGATATATTGAAACACTATTACAAAAAGCCGGCATCCATTGCCAGGAATTGAAGTATTAGAATGCGGTTAACCTTGCAATATTACTTTTTTGCAGGACTGTTAATCTCTATCCAATATCCGTCAGGATCCTGAAAGTAGAGCTGAAGCACGCCGTCCTGCCTTAAGGTAGGTTCCTTGCTGTCACCCTTCCAGTTACCATAAGGAATATTTAGTTCATCAAGCTTTTTAGCAAATTCCTTAACCGAACTTACGGTAAAGCAAAGATGTTCGGCTTTATCATGTTTGCCTGTACAATCGCCTTGTATAGCATGAAGTTTTACATGGTTGCCCAGGCTGTACCATTGGTGCACAGTATCAGCAAACGGATTAGGTACCTTTTGCAGGTGCATTACATCAGTATAAAAAGCTACACTTTTTTTAAGATCACGTACGCAAATGGCTATATGATCAACCACGGGGGTTGCGTTACTTCCGGTTTGTGCCTGGCAAAATGCTGGTAAAATAAAAGTCAGGAGCAATACTCCCAATTTTAGCTTACCCGCTTTATTGGCATTTGAATTAAAAGAAAAGATCATTTGAGTTTGGTTTAAAAGCTTAAAGATATAGGTTTAAGCGGGGCATCAGAAAAAGTCACAAAATAATTACTCAGCAGGATACCTGTGGGTTTATATCACGCCCTGGAATAAAGTGTATCGTATTGTTTCTGTTCCAATCTTCAATATCTATTAATCCCGACCGGGTGTGGTAATGACTATTATCATTTGGACATTTAACTACATAAAACCCCGCAATATCGGCCTCAATAACAGGGCGCGCCCCGCAAATTTTGCAAATTTTGCAATAAATTGTTTTGGGTATAGTTAAACAATCATTCATAGTGATTTTTACGAGTAAAGTCCAGATGTGGTTACCTGTATGCTGTAATTATATTATTATAAATGCAGATTAAGGAAAGCATTTTATTCATTTAGTAAGTGTTATTCTTACTTTTATTAAAAGCTATTACCCATGCAGCAAACACCAGTACAAAATCATAACAGAAACAATACATCAAGTTTCACTTTAGTTTTAGCGTTTATTTTAATTTGGTTTACCCTGGCGGCTCAATTTTATATTTCCATACCCGCTTATATG
>NZ_JBFUJG010000250.1:0-4142 GCF_056401495.1 Mucilaginibacter sp. P4_E8 | reverse complement strand
AAATATAAGCTGGTTATTGAGGATATGAGGCAGGACCCCTCTTTGCTGATCATGCAGTCCCGCATTATGTCTGAAGAGGAGATCCTGGTGGTGAAACTCATGATCAGTTGGGCCCTGGAAAATAAAGAAATAGCGGAACTCAACGAAGAAGACAGCCAGTTTTTGGCAGAGACCTTACAAAGTGTTTTCAAGTGTTTTGACCAAGAGATCATTCTTTTCGGAAAGTTTCCGCAATTTGAAAGCAAAATAACCTGGTTGGCGCAAATATTACATAAGGGCCTGATGTAGTTTGCTTATTGTTAGGCGGATGATGGAAACAAAATTTTAGTTTATTCGAGCTTTTAGTGAAGAAATCATTATTCTCCACTAGTCTTTGGAAAAACAATGCCATAATGCACCGTGTAATTGGGATCTTTTCAATTATTACATTACTCCCCGTGTTGGCATCGAACGTTCGAAAACGGCCGATCTAAGTTGGAAAAATTCTAAATCCTATTTTCATCTTTTTAAAATTGACTCAACAGCCTCTAAAAACTCCAATAAGCATTCTAATAATCTCCCTTCTGGATTACCATACCAAGCCATCCGCAAAATCCAATGACCTATTTTGCGGGCATGTAATCACAAACTACTTGTCGCTTCAACCTTTTCAGAGCGATACAAATTATAAAGTGTTCAAAAAATCTAACATGTTAATTTTTTTGAACACTTTTCAAAAGGAAAATTACAGCAATTATTCACTTTTATCACCCAAATTCTTCTCAGCATATTTCTCCAAAATCCGCTCTACAACCATCAAAAAGCCATAAATGTGTTCAAAAAACTTGCCGCTCTGAGTACTGAACAGTAAAGATGCAACGATTTGCAATCTTTCCTTTTTTTACTCGTTGTTAATGCCTCTTCTCTGTTTTTATCTAATCTATTTTTTTATATATTTAGTAGATTTAAAATCGCTTGCTTTCAAATAGCGATTTTTATATAAATGTAATATTTAAGCAAATAATAATATACTATGCCAATATCTTTAAGTAATCACTCAGATCAAAGACTTTTGTGGGTTGATTATTCAAAAGGAATAGGCATAGTATTAGCAGTTTACGGGCATGTTATTAGGGGGTTAAAAGAATCGGGAGCCATCAGTGATGGTACTTTTTTTCGATATTCAGATACTTTTGTTTACAGTTTTCACATGCCGCTATTTTTTATTTTATCCGGCTATTTTTTTTACGATTCATTTATAAAAAGTCCGACAAGGTTTACTATAAACAAATTTAAAACGCTACTGTATCCGTTCATTATCTGGTCTTTACTTCAAACCCTGGTCGAGGTTTTATTAAACAGATTTACAAATACTAAAATTCCACCGGAAGCATTAATTACGTGTATATTCATTCCAAGAGATCAATTTTGGTTTGTGTATGCACTGTTTTTTATATTTATACTAAATGCTTTGTTCTTTAGAATATCAAAAAAATACGGATTGTATATTTCAATTGCAACCTGGTTCATTTATTGGGGTTTCCATTATAATTTAAGCCCTTTCAATCAAACTTTTCAATACTTGATATTTTTTAATATCGGCATTATATTTTCAAGGTTTAACAAACAATTTTTTGTATTGCTGAAAAGCAATAAACTTTTACTRTTAAATATTTTTCTGTTCACCCTTTTTGAATATTTATACTTTTCGATTACTAAGAATACCCGAGGTTTTCAATTCTTATTTATTACAGTCGCGACTTTAGGATCATTAATAATTATGCAATTATCTGAAAGAGCAGTATTAAATAAAATTTTTATTTTCTTTATTTTTCTGGGGAAAGAATCGTTGGCAATATATCTTGTTCATATTTTAGTGGCCAGTGGAACAAGAGTTATTTTATTAAAAATATTACACATATATAGTCCTGTCGTAAACATTTTAGCAGGCACTACGCTGGGAATAGTAATTCCATTGATAATATATTCATTCGCCATTAAAAGGCCTTATTTATCCTGGTTATTTAAATTTCCATTCAATAAAAAGAATGATAAAAATAAAATAAAGGATTATCAGATTACTTAATTAAGTTGTGTGGGTTCGACTCCGGCGCTGAATACTTTTAATCAAAAATCTTAACGTTAAGGGTCTATCGCTGTCCGAATTGTATTTAAGTTACAACTACTACGCTACCGTTGTTTGATTTACGCTTTAATATTAATGCAGTAATGATGGATATGATTAACCCAACCGGGAATATCTCCATATAGGTAAACAACACAACCATTAAAGGCGAGTTGTACATTTCCTTCATGGTGTTTATCTGTTTAGTTTTGGCAGCAATTTCACTGGCACTTGCACCACTATTTTGAGCTTTACTGATGATGTGTGCGGAATACTTATCCATAAAATCGGGGATGAACACATAATAATCAACAAGCCATACCAATACATATAGGGTTGATGCCACAAATGTAATGTATAAACCTATCCGAAATGCCTTAACAAGGCTGATAATGCCGCCATTATATTTATCCCTGTAATTTTTAACACCCACAAACACGAGCGAAAAGGCCAATATCATAGAGGCGTAACCGAGCAGCATGTTGCCTTCAAAATTGCCACTGCTATAACACCATGCTACACCTACAACTGCCCATACAGATACGATAAGCCCTGATATTAATCCAAATACAATTACGTTCTTTTTCATTTTGATTTAGCTTAATGTTTATAGGTCAAAGTTGAACTTTCGCATTCTTTTTTAGCTCATACTTTAGGGTGATTTTAATAAGAATAGCGATTTAATACTAAAGGATGATCAATATCAGGGTATCAGGCTTAGCTTTTTTGCCTTATCAACAGCCTGTGTACGTCGCCGTACTTCCAATTTTTCAAATACTTTTGATGAATGTGTTTTGATGGTGTTTAATGATACAAATAAGCGGGAAGCAATTTCATGATTGCTTAAACCTTCGGCCATCAATTGCAATACTTCCATTTCACGTTTGCTCAAACCAAGTTTGTTGAGTTCATTCTCATTCAAAACAAAATGCCCGCTTTTAATAATTACCTCTTTTTCAACAATTACAGTTTTGGGGCGGGTAAGTTTAACTGCCAGCCAGATACCAAGTAATGTAAAAATTACTGCTAATGAACCTGCATAAAGCTCAAACGCGTGGTCGATTATAACGAAACGCCACTCCAGCCATTTCATTAAGCTTAACAAAACAGCCAGGGATGCACCATAAATTAAAACGGAACGATTTCGTGTCAGGAAATTCAAAGTCATTTATGCCTTATTTGCATCCTTAAAATAAAACAATTTATGGTGTTAACCAAATTAGTTCACTTATTCTTATTTTTCTAATTTTTGAAAAATCCAGATCTCTGGATACCAAATCATTCATAGAAAGGGTGTATATCCTTTGCGGTAAAATAGAATTTTTCGTAAATCAACTTTTAAATTATCGGAGATGATATCATTGTTCTAAGTTTTTATACAGAACTTTGTATAGCCTGATAATCAGTATCATTAACCCCTAAAATTAAAACCATGAGTACCGGCAACAAAAGTAAAACAGCGATCCGCTTGTTAGTGGAAAATTGGGCAGAAGCAGTACGGAACAAAGATCTTGCGGGAATTTTGGCCTATCATGATGAAGACATTATTATGTATGATGTTCCTGAACCTTTCCAATCGAGGGGAATTGAGGCCTATATAAAAACCTGGGATACTTATTACGCGTGGTCGCAGAATAATCTTGGGATCTTTGATATCCGTGAATTGCATATCACCGCAGGCGAAGACGTGGCCTACTGTTGCGCAGCCATGCGATGTGCCGGCGTGGATGACAATAATGAAGATGAGTTTTTGGACTTCAGGCTAACTATCGGTTTCAAAAAAATAGATGGTCAATGGTGGTTTATGCATGAGCACCATTCATTGCCGGCAATTTGATAACGGCATATGGTTGATGTGCAATTAAGTTTAGACTGTCAAACGTGTCGAATTTATTTTTTATCTTGCAGAATATGCTTTTCTGTATATATTTGCACTCCCAACGCGAAAGTAGCTCAGTTGGTAGAGCACGACCTTGCCAAGGTCGGGGTCGCGAGTTCGAATCTCGTCTTTCGCTCAAAGCCCTTCCTGTCAAAAAGA
>NZ_JBFUJG010000249.1:0-4187 GCF_056401495.1 Mucilaginibacter sp. P4_E8 | reverse complement strand
GTGAAATGGCAGGGAGGGGTTTATACGTGCGATTAAACCTGTAATGTTCAATAAACCCCTACCTCCCCCTTCCCCAAGGAAGGAATCGCACTAGGCCCAAGCTTTCTTTTTATTTCTTCCCAACACCTATAGTGTTATCACCGCACCACTTTTTTAACTTACCCTATCATCATTCCTTCAAACTTTTCCCAAAAACCATCGCGCGGTGTGGGGGCTATAATAAGTAAGGCAACATGTAAACGTCGCCCTTACTTATCCTAAATATATTGATGCTAATTCATGATCATGCCGTTAGGGTCAATAACAAATTTTTTGGCGGCGCCTTTATCAAAATCTTTATAACCGCTTGGCGCATCCTGTAGTTTTATCACCTGTACATTAACCGCTTTTGCAATCTGTACTTTATCATACAAAATAGCGTTCATCAGCTGGCGATGGTATTTCATTACCGGGCACTGACCGGTATAAAATGAATGTGATTTTGCCCAGCCTAAACCAATACGGATAGAGAGGTTCCCTTTTTTAGCAGCTTCATCCGAAGCCCCCGGATCACCGGTTACGTATAGCCCCGGAATACCTATGGCTCCACCAGCACGGGTAATTTCCATGGCAGAGTTTAGTACGGTTGCTGCTTGTTCTTTATTAGCATCGGCACCATGCCCTTTGGCTTCAAAGCCTACGCAATCTACAAAGCTGTCTACTTCAGGTACGCCAACTATGGCTTCAATCTGATCACCAAGTGATGCTTCCTGAGACAGGTCAACAGTTTCGCAACCGAAGCTGCGGGCTTGCTCCAGGCGCTCTTTATTCATATCGCCCACAATAACAACCGCGGCGCCCAATAACTGGCATGATGCCGCGCAAGCCAAACCAACCGGCCCGGCACCTGCAACGTAAACAATGGAACCCGGGCCAACGCCGGCAGTAACAGCTCCATGAAAACCCGTCGGAAAAATATCTGACAGGAGGGTAAGATCCTTTATTTTTTCCATGGCCCTGTCTTTATCCGGGAATTTAAGCAGGTTAAAATCGGCATAAGGCACCATTACATACTCGGCCTGGCCGCCTACCCAACCGCCCATATCCACATACCCGTAAGCAGCTCCGGGACGGGCGGGGTTCACATTAAGACAAATACCCGTTTGGCCGGCTTTGCAATTGCGGCACCTGCCGCAGGCTATATTGAAAGGCACCGATACCAGATCGCCTTCTTTTATAAATTCAACATCTCTGCCTGCTTCAATCACAATGCCGGTTATCTCGTGCCCAAGTATGAGACCGGCGGGGGCGGTTGTGCGTCCCCGTACCATGTGCTGGTCGCTGCCGCAAATATTGGTAGCTACTATTTTAATGATAACCCCGTGATGGCATTGTCTGTTGCCGATGGCCAGTTTTGGATAATCTATTTCGCGTACTTCAACCTCACCTGGTTTTATATACGCAACTCCGTGGTTTTGACACATAATATTTTAATTTAAATGAATTAAAATCAAGAGACTGAAACTATAACGCCGCAGCACCTGCCGAAGCTACTTCATGGTCCTGCTCAACAGAGCCGCCCGATACACCTATGGCGCCTACTATCTTTCCGCTGCCGTCTTTTAGCAATACCCCGCCGGGAAATGATATTAAACCTCCATTTGAATGTTCAATATTGTATAGTGGTCCGCCGGGTTGGGATAGTTTGCCTATTTCGCCGGAGTTCATATCAAAAAAACGTGCGGTTTTAGCCTTCCTGATAGATATATCGACCGAACCTAACCAGGCATTATCCATGCGGTGGAAGGATACCAGGTTGGCGCCTTCATCAACAATGGCAATGTTCATGGGTACTCCAATTTGCTTTGCCTTTACTTTGGCAGCCTGCGACAGTTTTTCTGCCTGCTCTAATGTAATGCTCATAAAGTTTTGTTTTAGGTAAATTAATATGATAAAGGTAGTACCCAATACCAAAAGCGTAATGGAACAATAGTGCCATAAAACAACACAATAATGCTTTATTGTTGTTGCTATGAAACAAGTTGTGAATTATGAACCACCGGCAAATTTTAATCCCATTAGGCTCAGCTGAAAACCATTACGAAACCGAAACGCTTGTTGAACACCGTAAGCTGTACAAACTGGCACATTGCGAGGTTAATATTTTTGAAACCAATGAGCAATGCGGCAATCTTGATCTGCGGTATAACGGGCTGGTCATATCAAGTATGCTCAGGGGAAAGAAGACGGTTGGTATGTTAAACCAGTCGAGGTTTGATTTTTTGCCCGGCGAAACACTCATACTGCCAGAGGGCATGCCTATTAATGTTGATTTTCCGGATGTGGATAAGAAACATCCTGTACAATGTGTTACCATGGTTATTGACTGGAGCAAAGTAACCGCGACACTTGATTATTTAAATAACACTTATCCCGGCGAAATCGGAGAGGAGCGATGGAACCTTAATTTTACGCAATATCATTTTCACAACAACCGTGAGCTTACCGGCCTTATCCATAAGCTTATTGCTATCAGCATGGAAGATAATATCAATAAAGACGCTCTTGCCGATATTACCTTAACTGAATTATTGATACGCACTATACAAACACAAAAGCAGCAACTGGTTAATAACAACAAGGCAGATATAAACCGTTTAACCGGGGTCATTAAATATATCCGGATGCATTTAACGGAACAAATTAATATTGATGCACTGTGTAATGAAGCCTGCATGAGTAAAACAAACTTTTTCCGTACGTTTAAAGATACTTTTGGACTGTCGCCGGTTGAGTTTATTATACAGGAGCGTATAGGTTTGGCCAAAATGCTGTTAAAAAATCCTTCCATTAATATATCCGAAGTCTGTTTCAAGTCGGGGTTTAATAATCTCAATTATTTTATACGCCTGTTTAAACGTTTTGAAGGGATAACGCCAGGGTTATATTTAAAAAGCTAAACAGGGCTACTTTCAGCCTCGTAACACCACCCACCAGCCGAAAAAGTGAAAAAATAATTGCGCAAGTAAATGCTTGCTCTTATATTTGCAAGTAAGTACTTGCGCAATCATGAAAACCAGACGAGACGTTTACCAGGCCATAGCCGACCCCACCCGAAGAGCAATAATTAATATGATTGCTACACAGCCGCATAATGTGAACACTATAGCCGCAAACTTTGCCGTTACACGCCAGGCCATCTCGTTACATATTCAAATCCTGGCTGATTGCGGCCTCATTAAAGTTAAGCAGCAGGGTCGCGACCGCTTTTGCGAAGCCCGGCTCGATCAGCTCAGTGAGGTATCAACGTGGGTTGACCAGTACCGGCAGCATTGGGAAAGTAAATTAGACAATCTTGAAAAATATGTAGCACAATTAAAAGATGAAAGAAATGGAAAGCACAAAAAGTAATACCACTGATCGCGAATTACGCTTAACACGAACATTAGATGCGCCAGTTGAACTGGTATGGGAAGCATGGACCCAGCCTGAGCATATTGCCCAGTGGTGGGGGCCCAATGGTTTCACCAACACTATAAGTAAAATGATCATGGAACCCGGAGGCGAATGGGATCTGGTATTGCATGGCCCCGACGGAACCGACTATAAAAACAAAAGCATATTTAAAGAGATCGTTCCGCTCAAAAAAATCGTGTTCGATCATGTGAGCAGTCCTAAGTTTGTGGCTACCATTGAATTTGAAGCAAAGGGCGAACAAACATTTATTAGCTGGCATATGCTTTTTGAAACACATGAGCAATTTATCCAGGTTGTAAAAACGTTTAAAGCTGATGAAGGATTAAAACAAAATTTAGAAAAGCTCAGTCAATATTTAAAAAACGTAAAGTAGCCTTTACTTTAGATAGAGGAGGTATGTGCGATTCCCCTCTTGAGAGGGGGCAGGGGTGTGTTTCTTCAGAGATAAGTGCATAACACACCCCTGCCAACCCGCAAATCTTCGCGCCCCCTCTCAAGAGGGGAATTATAGCAGGTCTGGATTCAGCCTGTGGTCGGTGTTATCACCACAGGTGTTCGGAAGATTGTAATTGCAGTATATATTCCCTCCCTTGGGAGGGGTGCCGTGGATTGTGCAGTGGCAGGGAGGGGTTTCTACGCGCGATTAAACCTGTAATGTTCAATAAACCCCTACCTCCCCCTTCCCCAAGGAAGGAATCGCACTAGGCCCAAGCTTTCTTTTTATTTCTTCC
>NZ_JBFUJG010000248.1:0-4331 GCF_056401495.1 Mucilaginibacter sp. P4_E8 | reverse complement strand
AGGTGATAATGTGTGGATAGGGTGGCCCGGGATTGAAATTACCGATCAGCATGATAAAGACCAGATAAGCCATCAGCTAAAAGACTTAAGTCTAATTCCCGTATTTCTTGATCAGGAAGAGATCAACCAATATTATGAAGGGTTTTCGAACGAAGTATTATGGCCGGTTTTTCACTATTATGCCTCCACATATGCTACTTATAAGCAATCAAACTGGGATTATTATATAACTGTAAATCAAAAATTCAGAGATATTATATTAAGTGTTGCCGAGCCTGGTGATATTATTTGGATCCACGATTATCAATTACTGCTTTTACCGGGCTTAGTAAGGAATGAATTGCCGGATGTTTCCATAGGTTTTTTTCTGCATATACCATTTCCATCGCACGAAATGTTCAGGCTGATCCCCTGGAGGTCTGAATTACTGGAAGGAATGCTTGGTGCTGACCTTATCGGCTTCCATACGTTTGATGATGTTCGCCACTTTTTAGGTGCAACAACGCGCATTTTGCCGGTGACTTCATCGTCAAACATCATTACTATGGATGAACGCTCCATTGTGATAGAGTCGTTCCCGATGGGAATAGACGAAAAGAAATACGCTACTTTACCGCTTCAGGATGATGTTAAGGAACAAATTGAACTGATCAGAAATAATTTTAAAGGCAATAAATTAATCCTGTCTATTGACCGGCTTGATTATAGTAAAGGCATATTACAGCGTTTGCAAGCCTTTGAGCTTATGCTCCAGTTATGCCCCGATTGTATTGAAAAAATAGCATTGTATATGATAGTTGTGCCCTCGCGCGATACCGTTCCGCAGTATGCACACCTGCGCGATGAGATTGATAAAAAGGTAGGTAATATCAATTCTATATACCGAACAATGGACTGGACCCCTATACATTATTACTATCGTTCTTTTCCTATTGAGATGCTGTCGGCGTTGTATTACACAGCCGATGTGTGCCTGGTAACACCGATGCGCGATGGTATGAACCTGGTGAGCAAGGAGTATGTAGCCAGTAGGATAAATGATAATGGTGTATTGATAATGAGTGAAATGGCTGGTTCATCTAAAGAATTAATTGATGCTATAATTGTAAACCCTAATAATACAGGCGAAGTTTGCAGGGCCATACTGCAAGCTATTCACATGCCGCTGGAAGAGCAGCAAAGAAGAATGAAGCCCATGCGCCAATTGGTAGCAAAATTTAATATTACGCACTGGGTTAAAATTTTCATGGACCGCTTGAAAGAGGTTAAATTAATGCAGCGCTCCATGCAGGCCCGGCACGTGAGCTTTGCTACAGAGCAATCCATCATAAACCGTTATATTAAAACTAAAAAGAGGATCATCTTTTTAGATTATGATGGTACGCTGGTAAACTTTAAATCGGAGATTGAGCTGGCCAGTCCGGACAAGGAGCTTTATGCCATTATTAATAAATTGATAGAGGATCCAGCCAATCAGGTGGTATTGATAAGCGGTCGTAAACACGAAAATCTTGACGATTGGTTCGACAATATGGATATGTACCTTATTGCCGAACATGGCTCCTGGTTTAAAAAACATAACACATCCTGGCATAAGATCTCCGGGCTGTCTGATCAATGGAAACATGATATTTATCCTATTCTGGAAACCTATGTAGACCGTACTCCGGGTTCATTTATCGAAGAGAAAACCTATTCGTTGGTTTGGCATTACCGTAAAGCTCAAAATGGCTTAGGCGAGCTTAGGGCAAGCGAACTGATGAATAACCTGAAGTACCTGGCCAGCGATAAAGGTTTACAACTGCTTGCTGGGGATAAGGTACTGGAGGTGAAGAACATGGATATTAATAAAGGCAAAGCTGCTTTAACACTAACTGAGGGTAAGGACTACGACTTTATTATTGCCTTTGGCGATGATTATACTGATGAGGATATCTTTAAAGCCCTGCCTGATAGTGCGATAACCATAAAAGTTGGCAGTAACTTATCAGCAGCTAAGTTTTACTTGCGTAACCCTGGCGAAGTACGCAGGTTGCTTACAAGTTTCACTAAGCATACGCCAGTAGAAGCGGTGTAAAATAATGTCATTTCGACGAACTCAAGAGAGGGATTGAGTAAAGGAGGAGAGTGAGGAGAAATCTTATACGATTTGCAAATTCTGCCAGCTTCGTATATAAGATTTCTCCTTGTTCTCCATATTCATGTCCGCGCTCGCTCGTCGAAATGACAGGATGTTGAATGTTCTATTAATATTACAAAAATATCGGCCTGTCTAATTTAATAGCTATCCGATAGGCGGCATTCATTAAACCAACATGGCTGTAAGCCTGCGGAAAATTACCCCATTGACTGCCTGTTTCTTCATCAACATCTTCACTGAACAATAACAGGTGATTTGAATATTGCAATAGATTTGCAAATTCCCGCTGTGCATCATCCAGTCGGCCAACACTGGCTAATGCCTCCACATACCAAAATGCGCAGATCAGGAAAGTGGTTTTAGGTTTACCAAAATCATCGGTATATAAATATCTGTAAAATAATCCGTTAGGTGTCCTTAGCTCTTTCTCTAATGCAATTAAATGATCCTTTGCCCTTTGTGATGTAGGATCAAGATAGTTCATCATAATAAGCTGCAGCGTACTGGCATCCAAATTAGAGCTACCCGCCGAATTAGTATAAACTTTCCTTACCGGGTCATAGCAACTTTCAATATGGGCAGCGGCGAGTTCTTTTACAGCTATAGCTCTATCAACAAGTTCTTGATTTTCAATGGTACGAGCCATTTTTTCGGCTGCAGATGCACCTGCCCATTGAAACAGGTTGCTGTAGCAATGTACGTTAGCCGTATTCCTGAACTCCCATATCCCGGCATCTTTTTCATCAATGGTATGCTCAATTTTTTTCAACAGGAACTCGATCCATTTTACAGAATCTTTTCTTTCAGAAAAAACAAAGCGGTGGTCGGTATATAATGGGAGCAGGGATATCATTACCTGGCCGTAAATATCGTTTTGTATATGCTCGTAAGCCTGGTTACCAATACGTACCGGCTGGTTGCCCAGGTAACCATCCAGATCTGTCAGAATTTTTTCAACAAGATTTTTCTTGCCTGTAATACCATAAAGCGGCTGGTAACGGTCATCTTCAGAAAAGGAGATATCAGTAACATAGCCAAAATACTTTTCCATTTCTTCAAAATGCCCAATGTGGTTCAAGGCAGTTATCACATAGTAGGTATCGCGCAACCAGCAATACCGGTAATCCCAGTTACGACCGCTTCCCGGCGACTCAGGCAAACTGGTGGTACTTGCGGCTATAATAGCTCCGGTATCTTCAAACTGGTGTATTTTTAAAGCCAGTCCTGAACGGATCACAAAAGGCTGATAATAAGTAGCAATAGAAGAGTGCTTGATCCAGGTGCGCCAGTATTGAATGGTTTCTGATAAAAACCGGTCAGCTGTACTGATCAATGCGGCCTCCAACGGTTCGCCATAGGTTAGGGCCAGGTATTTACTTTCGTTTAGTACAAAAGGTTGTTCATCAAATACATAACTTATAGGTATATTGGTAGTAAGCCTCATACTTTCTTCGCCACCCAGGTATTGTATATGATTGCTGCCGCGGTTTACATCCAGTTTTACGGCCCCATATTCAGATACCGGCTCGCATTTAACAATGATCCTTGGTGAGCCCTCAATGGCTTCGATCTTCCTGATTAGCATTAGTGGCTTATAATAGCGCTGATGCTGGTAAAAACGCGGTGCAAAATCAGTAATACGGTATTTACCGCCACTTTTGGGGCTTATTTCTGTTATTAAAACATTGGTATTTTCAAGGTAGTGTTGCTCTGAAGTATATTCACCCTCTGGCAAAATGGAAAATTCTCCACCTTTCTTTCTATCCAACAGACCTCCAAAAATGAAGGTACTGTCAAATCTTGGCCAGCAAAGCCAATCTACATTTGTATTTTTATTTATATGAGCCATAAAGGCACAGTTCCCAATTATTCCGGTTTCGTAGGTATGTCTATCCATTAATTTATTAGAATTTGTACTTAATCAAGAGTTCAACAATAAACCCTCTGTAATGTTGGCGTAAATTGTACTATAATTTTTGTTAAATTTTGAATTATCAAACAATGTATATTAACTTAGTAGTCATTTATTATATATAAAACCACATCATCATGAGTTTACGATTAGGCGATAAAGCCCCCAATTTTAAAGCAAAAACATCAGCGGGTGAAATTGATTTTTATGAATACCTTGGCGATAGCTGGGGCGTGCTTTTTTCGCATCCCGGCGATTATACACCGGTTTGTACCACAG
>NZ_JBFUJG010000247.1:0-4374 GCF_056401495.1 Mucilaginibacter sp. P4_E8 | reverse complement strand
GCATTAAAACCTATGCCACCAAAGCCGCTTTTTGCTAAATTTATTGGCGGTTCATTTATATTAATGTTAATTGAACTCTCCGAGTTATTTTGAATATAAATTAATGGGTTGAAATTTTGTCCTTTATCCTTAGTTTTAATTTCTGGAAAACTATCTCCAACATTATTTTCATTCGAGGATGAAGAAATTTTATTATTTGATTTGATAGTCATGATACAGGAGTTTAATTTATAATAAAAATAATGACTAATTGATTAATAACCAAATATATATAGGGGTTTTTAGAGTAAGATTATACTTTACAATTGATTATTTCTTTTACCGTTTTATTACTAATAATCATTACAAAAAACCGCTTCCTCCATATTTTTGTTTCCACCCGCCTATTCAAACGTTCTCCGCTTGAATAGGCGAAGATTAACTTCTATCTTTAAGCTAACTAACCAACTATGATAAAACTAAACCTAAGTCTATTTATCGCTTTGTTCTGCCTTACCACTTACAGCCAGGCGCAAACCAGCAACCCCAAACAAGATATCTTCCCGAAAGGGACTACATTCATTAACAACGTACCCTACGCCGGCGATACGCTGAAAAAACACCAGCTGGATATTTACCTGCCTCCGGTTGTAAAAAGCAATTACCCGCTCATAGTTTGGATACACGGTGGTGGCTGGAAAATGAATGACAAATACTCTGATATGAGCTATATGGCCCAAACGCTGAAAGGTTTTATGGATAAAGGGTATGCTGTAGCTTCTATAAATTACCGGTACAGTACAGATGTTCCGTTTCCGGGACAGATACAAGATTGTAATCAGGCTGTGGAGTTTTTATACCAAAATGCTGCTAAATATAAGCTTGACCGCGAAAGGATTGCTGTGATCGGCTTTTCGGCTGGCGGCCATCTTGCCTCTTTAATGGGTTTATCGAATAACAGCAATATCAAAGAGTTTTACCATGATGGTAAAAAGCCAGGCTTTAGAATAAAACTGGTGCTTGATTTTTATGGCCCATCAGATCTGTTGTCGTTAAAGGAGTCAACTGTAAACGTTAGTCCTAATCCTATCACACAGTTGTTGGGTGCGCCGATAGTTGATCGCCCCGATCTGGGTAAGATAGCAAGCCCGGTAACCTATATCGATAAAAATGATCCGCCATTTCTAATAGTACAGGGCGAAAAGGATGAGGCTGTGGAGTATATGCAATCCGTTTCGCTGAGTTTACACCTGAAACTTGCCGATGTAAAAAACGAGCTGATCATCGTTCCTAATGCCCCGCACTTCGGTGTTATGTTTGATGCGGAAAACATCAGAGAAAAAGTGTTTCAATATTTGGATGAGTATGTAAAGTAGGGTGAGTTCTGTATCAACAATTTATTTATCATCAAAAAATAAAGCACAAATCATAACTTTATACTATTCAATTCTTCCAGATGCAAAAAAACACACCTCATAAAAGTAACATCCTACTAAATATTCTTTGGATCGGTTTGTTAGCAGGTACACTTGATGGCCTTGCCGCCCTGATCCTGAATTATAAAGTAGGCCCTGCTATTGTTTTTAAATTTATAGCAAGCGGTGTATTTGGGAAGGCTGCCTTTCAAGGCGGAAATGAAATGGTTGTGGCAGGTATCGTATTTCACTACCTGATAGCGCTTTTATTTACCAATGCATTTTACCTGCTCTATCCGTTTTTTAAAAAAATGTGGCAAAACGTATATCTTACGGCTGTTGCTTATGGGTGTACCGCCTGGCTTATCATGAACCTGTTGGTTGTACCGGTAAGCAAAATAGGATTTCATCCCATTAAGGCAGAAACTATTTTAACGGGAATACTTGTTTTAATTATTTGTATAGGCCTGCCCATTGCCCTCATTGCAGACAGGCATTACAAAGCCGGGAAATTCGCCATCCCGCCCAATAAGTAATGCCTATGCAGTTTCCACATGCGCAGTTCCGTGAATTACAAACCCCGCGTTTGTTTTTAAGAGCATTAACAACAGGCGATGATGATGCCATATTTGCTTTACGCAGCAATGATGAAGTTAACCGCTTTATTGGCCGTACAGCCGCGCAAACCCTTGCCGATGCTACCGGGTTTATACAAGCCAGGATAAAGGACATGGTCGCGAGTGAGTGCGTGTACTGGGCCATTGAACTAAAAAGTACCGGCAGGTTGATAGGTACTATATGTTACTGGAATTTAAACTACAATGAAGAAAGCGCCGAAATAGGTTATGAACTGATGCCCGATATGCAGGGCAAAGGCATAATGCAGGAAGCCATAAAAGCAGTGATTGCCTGGGGCTTTAATGAAATGAAACTGGAGACCATTATGGCATTACCCTTGGTGGAGCACGAGAGGTCGGTTAAGTTGCTGGAGAAGAACGGGTTTAGCTATGACGAGATAACCAATGGTCATTTAGTTTATAAACTTAACAGGCAAACATGGCTTACCAGCCAGGACTTATAAAAAAAAGAGCCCGGTAATTTGCATACCGGGACTCTTTATGGATTTAAAATTAAACAAACATACGATTACTGTTGAGGTATCAACAAGCCATTAAGGCCATGTACAACACCGTTGGTGCCCAACAAGTCAAATGCTACCACCAGGGCAACATTTCCTTTGGCATCCGTGATCTGTAAATTGCTTTTATCATTAACAGATAGTGTTAGCGATTCGCCGTCGATAGTTTTTAACACGGCTTTACCTTTGCCGGCAGTCAGTGCCTTGATAATATCGGTCTTGGTATATTTACCTGCCACCACATGGCCCTTTAAAATTTTGGCAAACTTTGCATGATCTTTAGTTAAATCGTCCATGGTAGGTTTTGGTACTTTGCTAAAGGCCACATCATTTGGTGCAAATATGGTGAATGGCCCCGGACCTTTTAAGGTAGTTTCCAAGTCGGCGCTTTTAATAGCCAGGGCCAGTGGTGCATAATCTGTAGTGGTTGCGAGCACGCCTACAACATCACTTGAAGCTGCGGCAGGAGCAGCAGTTGAAGCAGGAGCAGCAGTTTTGCTTGTATCTTTTTTAGTAGTGTCTTGTTGTTGTGTTTGAGCAATTGCATTGTTCGATAAAAATCCGATAGTTAATGATGCAATGGCAATTAAAACTGATTTTTTCATGTTCATCTTTCGTTTTGAGTTTGTGTTAAATAAAAATGTAATGGGTAGCAGTTTTTCGATAATATTTCTTTTAAAATTATTTATTTGGTTATTTAACGCCTTGTTATAACCTATAATTACATTAAATAGTTTTTAATTAATTAAAATAGGTGTTTAAGTTACTAACATTCAGCCTGGTAGGGGGTTACAAATGTTGGAAAAGGAAGTGTGTGTACAGCGTAAACCAGCTTTAATTAACTATGAATTGTTAATTATTATCAGTTTCGCCAACCCTTAAGGCAAGGGTGCCAAATGCAAAAGTGAGACTAACGAATACGAGTTGATATACGAATAAGAAAAACAAGGTAGTGTAGGTTAACATTAACGATGAGGATGACCTGATAACATGAAACACATCATCCCTTCCCCATTCCTTAACCAAGTTAATTTTACTCCCCATGGTAGCCAATCCTTGTTTTAGCTCACCTTGTGGCCATATGGGGAAAAACAATGGACTTGTGCCATGAAGTTCAACAACGTACTCGCTAAAAAGGTAAAGGTAAAGGAAAAGCGCCAATGCAAATACAGCTATAGCGCCAATGGCTAAGCAATTAATTGTTTTTATACTGAATAACTTAAAACTGTCATGATTTAAACGTAACAACAGGAGCGTGAAAATTCCAAAGGATTCAATAGTGGCAAAAAACATCACTTTTGAACAGTTAGGCGGAACACCAATATTGGTTGCCAGAACCGCTAATCCCGGAATAATGGCGAATACACCCGAGGCTGCTTTTAATGATGGTTTTAATTTTTCCATTTTTAAAAGTCAACACTCACTTTTTGTACGGGTTCAATTTCTTTGGCTTTGGTGTAATGCGTACGTACCAGATACTTATTGCCCAATTTAAAAATTACCATATATACGGTTTCGTCAATGCTTACACTGGTGTCGGTTTTGTCGCTGTCAACCATAAAGCTTTCAATTATGGTATTATCCTGCTGCCATTTGGAGCTTTTGATCTGATTAAGCCACAATCGACGCGGTATCAGGAAAACCTCGGCTTTATTGGGGGTTGATTTCAATTCCAATTGTATTCCGTGTGCGGTTACTCCGCCGTAGCTTACTGTATCCTGCCTGGTAGGTTTCCACTTTACGGAACCAACAATAGCCTGGCAAGTAAACATTTGGTTTAAGTTGTAAATATTTAAGGGGATCCGCACTTTTACCAAATAACCCAATGAATCTGTAGTAATG
>NZ_JBFUJG010000246.1:0-4410 GCF_056401495.1 Mucilaginibacter sp. P4_E8 | reverse complement strand
GCTGACGACGATATATATGAAAAGCTGGAATCTAAAAACAGCAAACACTATTTTAAGCTTAAAGCTACTAACGGACAAATAATAGGAAGCAGCGAAATGTACGAAAGTAAATCGGGCAGGGACGGAGGAATAGAATCTGTAAAGAAAAATGCTCCTGTAGCTATCGTTAGTGATCTTACTGTATAAAACCTATCAGGAATAAAATCTGTAAAACAACAAAGCCTTCCCGGTGTAACAGGAAGGCTTTGTTGTTTTCAGGGTAAGCTTTCTACAAACAGACAAAAGACCGGCATAGCTTATAGCATTATACTAATGTGGTTTAATGCCTGTGAAAAAAACTAATCAAAAACGAACATCGTATGTATCAAAATCGAACAATTAAAACGATTATTTTATTCGTAAATATCTGATTAGTAGCTATTTAAATACATGGCATTTTCTTGGTGCATAATAATATGATTTATCTTTTTATAAGCCATTGATTTAAAGACCATAAACAATTTTGCCATGTTAAAAACCTATTTTAAAATAGCTTACAGAAATTTAATACGGCATAAAGCCTATTCTATTATTAATATATCGGGGTTAGCAATAGGCATGGCTGCAAGCATCCTGATCCTGCTTTGGGTGCAAAACGAATTAAGCTATGACCGGTTTCATAAAAATGCCGATCAGATATATCGTATTACCTGTAATGCCAGTGGCTTTAAAGCCGCTGTGAATCCTGCAGGTATGCCGGCCGGTTTAAAAGCACAAATGCCCGAGATAAAAAACACCGTTCGGTTAAGCCATCTCTCCACTAATTTGTTTGAAGTTGGCAACAGAAAATTTGAAGAAAAGCGTGTTTTTTATGCTGATGATACTTTCCTGCAAATATTTTCTTACGCCCTGGCTAAAGGCGATCCTTTAACCGCGTTAAAGCGTGTGGATGGCGTATTGATTACCCAGGATATGGCAAAAAAATACTTCGGGCAGGAAGATGCAATAGGTAAGGTATTACGCAAAGATAATGGCGGCAATGTTGTGGTTACCGGGGTTTTGGCCAATATTCCTGCCAATTCTGATCTTCAGTTTGATTTCATTTTGCCAATGGCCTCTATCGCCAAAACCAATAATGATTTAAAGAACAATGTATGGGACAATTTTAACTTTTACAGCTATGTGCAGCTGGATAAGAACTTTGTACCTACTGCTGCATCGTTATCAAAGTTTGCTCAGCAAATGACCCGGATCTATCACAAGGTTCAGCCTGAGATGAAGATAGAATTTCAACTGCAGCCGTTAACAAGCATCCACTTGTCTCAACCCTTACAGGTTGATTTGCCCGGGCACGGGAATGTTCAATATGTAAGGATCTTTTTTATAGTCGCCATTTTGATCCTCGTGGTAGCCTGTATCAACTTTATGAACCTGGCTACAGCACGTTCGGCACGAAGGGCTAAGGAAATTGGATTGCGTAAAGTGGCAGGAGCCATACGCGGGCAGCTCATTATACAATTTTTAGGCGAATCACTGCTCATCTCTTTTTTCGCTTTATTGCTGGCGTTGGCGCTTGTGTGGTTATTTCTTCCGTTGTTCAATAACCTGGCCGATAAAAAGCTGGCTATTGACTTTTTGAATGGGAAGCTTTGGTTAAGCCTGTTGGGCATAGCTTTGGTAACCGGGTTGGTATCAGGGAGCTATCCGGCCCTTTTCCTGTCGGGATTTAACCCGGTTAAAGTACTCAAAGGGAATATGAAATCACTGGGGGGCAATTTATTGTTCCGTAACGGATTGGTGGTAACGCAATTTATAGTTTCTATTTTGTTGCTTATTGGTACCGTGACCATTTACAACCAGCTTAAGTTTATAAAAAACAGAAATCCGGGTTTTGAGAAGGATAACCTGTTGTATATGCCCATGACAGGGGATATGTGGAACAAGCAGCAGGCTTTGAAAAGCGAACTAAAACAAAACCCGCTTACCAGTAATTTTACGGTGATCTCTGATCTGCCAACCAATTTAATTAGCGGAACATTGAGTGTGGATTGGGTGGGAAAAGATCCGCGATCGCAGGTTGTGATTCCTTCTATGGATGTAAGCGAGGATTTTATTCAGGTTTTTAAAATGAAGATATTGAGTGGCAGAGGCTTTTCAACATCGTTTAAAGCAGATTCAAATAACTTCGTAGTAAATGAACGAATGCTTAGTATAATGGGTCTTAAAACCGCTACAGCAGTAGGTAAATCATTAACGTTCCAGGGTACCAAAGGCAATATTATTGGTGTAGTAAAAGATTTTAATTTTAAGCCCATTCAGCAGTCAATAGAGCCACTGGTTTTACGATTGAACAAATATGGCGGAATTGTAATTGTAAGAACAGTGCCCAAAAGTACCGAAGCAACAATTAAAGCTTTAGCAAAAATAAGTGAGCAACTTAACCCGGCTTATCCGTTTAAATATGATTTCCTTGACCAGGACCTGGCCAGTATGTATAAAGGCGAACAACAGATGGGCAGCATCTTTAATTTATTTGCCCTCCTTGCTATTTTTATTTCCTGCCTGGGTTTATATGGCTTATCGGCTTTTATGGCCGAACAGCGTACCAAAGAAATAGGCGTGCGCAAGGTGTTGGGAGCTTCTGTATTAAACGTTGTTTATTTATTATCAACCGGTATCACCAGGCTTATACTGGTCGCCATAGCTATAGCTATACCACTTTCGTGGTATGCGGTTGACAGCTGGTTGGCCAGCTTTGCTTATCACATAAGTGTTGGTTGGGTTGTTTTTGTCGTGGCTTCGCTGGCAGCCCTGATCATTGCCTGGTTAACAGTTAGTTATGAATCTATTAAGGTAGCTATAGTTAACCCAATAAAAAGTTTGAGAACAGAGTAGAATCATTAACCTACAAAGAAGCCTGCAAATTCAACATTTGCAGGCTTCTTTTTTAGTGCCTTATGGCGATAATGCGAAGTGTTTTTTAAGGATGAACCGAGTTAGCAATTAATGTAACTGCGGTTTGTGCCAACAATTTACCGGTAACTTTAGCGCCGGTGTTTAGTGATATCAATGTTTTACTCAATATTATACCCTTAAAATTTACGGTTGTTCCAAGAGTTGCTTTTCCAGAAACTACCCAGAATACGTTTTTAGCCTGGGCACCTCCCGCCAAAGTAATAATGGCGCTGTTATTTACAGTAAGGTTTTGCGCGATCTGGAAAACCCAAACATCATTAGGTCCTCCGGATAGTGTAACACCAACCTTTGTTATTAAAACACCAGTGCTCCATTTATATAGACCGGGGCGCAAAGTACGGCCACTGATATCGCCGGCRTACATTTGAACTTTAKGGGCTGGGAATACAATACCATTTGCGGTGGTAAAGGCTGTTTTCATATCATTTACAGCCGTAGTCATTTTGGATGGGGTAGGAGCCGCATAGTTAGCAGCGTAAACGTTCCCTGTTACAATTGGTGTACGCGAAAACTGGTTACTGGCATCCTTTATTAATCCAAATCCGGTAATTGCTGTTGATGCTATCGGGCTTGATCCTATATTGCCAATTATTGAAGTGACACCGGTTGTTGAAATACCGGTTTCTGTTAAAATTGTAAAGTTACCGGCTGTTCTGAGATTTATCGGCGCAGGACTAACAGTGACACTCCCTGTATTTAAAGAGCTGTTTGCTGTCTGGCTTGCTGATAATGACTGATCTGGTGCCGGGTTTGAATTATCCTTGTTACAGGCTGCTGTAAATACAACAATTAGTAATAATAATGGCCAAATGTAATTGGATAGTTTAAAATAGGTTTGTGTTTTACACACTTGAGTACTGTTCTTGATCAAATCGTTTTTTTTACTCATGATTTATGTTTTAGATAATAGTGATTTTTTAGATTTTACCTTCACCATGAATAATACGTTGCAAAGCAAGTGCCCCTATTGAAAATGTGTGTTTTAATAAAAGTATTTATACCGGCACTTTATTTATCGCTTTAACTCACAAATGGGTTGAGCGTATATGAGGGAGATTTTTAAATGGATAAATATCATTTACGAAATAAATTTTAATTAAAATAAAATCTATAAATAATTAAGAAAATTAAATAAACGTATAAATGACTTTATGATTAGTTTAAAGGAATATACTGTAGCCTGTTAACTAAATTGTTCCTTTAAACCAAAACGCGGAAAAGATTACTTGAAAACTTATTTTAAGACGAGACAGGTATAACAGCAATAGCCACCATTATAAGTGGTGGCTTATTGTAAAGGAATTTAAATTTAATGTTAAATGGTATTTTCCCAGGCTTTGAGTTGATGCTCTTTTAACATATCTTCTACAAATTTAGGAACTACATTCCKAAATTTGCMAGTATCCGATGGTACTATTTTGATTATAGCATCAATCATTTCTTTTGGATCTAATC
>NZ_JBFUJG010000245.1:0-4456 GCF_056401495.1 Mucilaginibacter sp. P4_E8 | reverse complement strand
CCTTTTGTTTGTGAGTTTTATATGCTTTACCATTATTATATTGATTGGTACCAAAGCTTATTTTATTACCCGCGAATACCTGTTTTATTCATTAGCCCTGTTTGGATTTTTATTGGGATTATGGAAACTGGTGTTTTTAACCATACGTAAAAGCGACCGTGCGTCATTAATTGATACCAGGGCCGTAATTATTATTGGCGGCGGCAGGATTGGATCAGACTTGCATAGTTTTTTTAAGCAAAACCCTGAACGTGGTTACAGCTTGGTTGGCTTTTTTGATGATAACCCTGAAAAGGTTATGGATAGCCGTCTTTACTTAGGCGGTACTGATGATTGTATCAGTTATGTGCTCAATAATAAGGTTGATGAGATATTTTGTACCCTTCCAAATTCAGAGGCCCTAACAATCGAAAGGCTAATGCTCGATGCTGATAAAAACCTTATTAGGTTTAAGTTCATACCTGAGTATTATGATTATGCTAAAAAACCAACTTTTATACAAAGTTTTGGACATATCCCGGTAATATCAGTAAGGCCTGAGCCACTCGAGAATATGCTTAACAGGTCAATTAAACGCTTGTTTGATGTGGCGTTTTCGCTGTTTATTATCCTGTTTGTTTTCAGCTGGTTGTTTCCTATACTGGCTATTTTGATCAAACTGGAATCAAAGGGGCCCATCTTTTTTGTACAGGAACGTTCGGGCAGGGATAATAAACCATTTAAGTGTTATAAATTTCGCAGTATGCGGGTAAACAATGATTCTGATAAAAAACAAGCTACCCGTGGCGATTCACGTATAACTAAAACAGGGGCATTTATACGTAAAACAAGTATCGATGAGCTGCCTCAGTTTTTTAATGTGCTATTGGGCAATATGTCAGTAGTAGGGCCAAGGCCGCACATGATTAGCCACACACAACAATATTCACAGCTGATAGATACCTTTATGGTAAGGCATTTCCTTAAACCAGGTATCACAGGCTGGGCGCAAATAAAAGGTTTAAGAGGTGAAACCCAAACCACACAAGCTATGCTTGAACGTGTGGAGGCTGACGTTTGGTATCTGGAAAACTGGTCGTTCCTGCTGGATATGAAGGTCATTTTCCTTACCGTATGGAATGTTGTAAAAGGCGAGAAAAACGCGTTTTAACATGGCTGTTTTTCACGATCAACTAAATCGTGTAATAAGCCTGCCAGCAGTGCCTAAAAGGATTATATCTGTTGTGCCATCACAAACTGAACTGTTATTTTATTTAGGGCTTGATACCGAAGTTATTGGCATTACAAAATTTTGTATCCACCCGGAGCATAAATTTAAAGCCGTAACCAAAGTAGGGGGGACTAAACAATTAAATATCAATCAGATAAAGGCAATGCAACCCGATCTGATCATAGCCAACAAAGAAGAGAACGAACGTCGCCAGATAGAAGAGCTAATAGGCGTTTGTCCTGTTTGGATAAGTGACATTCATAACCTTGATAGTGCGCTGGATATGATCCAATCTGTGGGCACGCTCATCAACCGCGGGGTAGAAGCTAAAACTTTGTGTGCTGATATACTCAGTCGATTTGATAAACTCATCTTACCCATTTTAAACCAGCGTGTGGCCTATTTTATTTGGCGCAAGCCCTATATGGTTGCAGGGCGCGATACTTTTATTGATAGCATGCTGCAAAAATGCGGATTGATCAACGCATCTGAAGCCGATAGATATCCTGAAGTAACGGCTCAAGGGCTATTGTTGGCAAAACCCGATGTGATATTTTTATCTTCAGAACCATATCCATTCAGACAAAAGCACATAGATGAATTTAAGGAAATACTGCCTAATGCAAAGGTAATATTGGTTGATGGCGAAATGTTTTCGTGGTACGGCAGTCGGTTATTGTATGCCCCGGCATATTTCAATGAGCTAATGTATAACGTAACATTAAATTAATAGCAAAGAAATGAGGCAGATAGCCAAAAAACAAAAATTATGTTTTATAGTTTAGCATAAAACGCTATCTTTGCGACCTGTTAAAAATCCTAATGCGGAAGTGGCGTAATTGGTAGCCGCACCAGACTTAGGATCTGGCGCTTCACGGCGTGGGGGTTCGAGTCCCTTCTTCCGCACCACATGGGAATGTGTCATTTTCCCGAGAGGGCTGCTCTAAAAGAGCAGCCCTTTTTTATTGATTATCTGCAAGTTATGACGAAAAGCCGGGTTGATGAAGGGTATTCTAAATGCACCGTCAGCATAATTGCCGCAGAAAATACCTTGATGCGGGAAAAGGCGGTTTGATTTACAGTCTTATAACGACAAAGGCGAACAAGTTGGGGTACCCATCAAARGCAGCGCCATCTATAATAAGCCAACGGAAGAAATATGTCAAAATAAAAGATGGAAAACAATCTTGTCAGGCGGTAGGTGTTGGGACGCCTTTTTCCATTGAGATTTCTATCACCTTCGCACTCCATGAGGGGTTGTTAGAACCAAGTAATTTTAAAAACCTCTCGTTAGTCAATAACTTGTCCCGATATCGAATTACGACCTCTTCGGCACTTAAATATTCTGCTAAGGAATCGTACATAAACTTCAAAAGATTATCATTTGCTTCTCCGGTTGATACCAGTAAGCCACAATTAAGGTAAATATCGACATGCTCATCTAAAGAATGGGCATGAACGAAATTTAAAGAAATCCACTTGGGCGTAATTTCTGAAGGAAATTGATCATCAGCTTTCGTTTCATAAATATAGTCCACCAATCCAATACTAGTAGTGGCCATTTTCCTTAAGTTACGAATAAGGATTTTTTGGTCACTCAAATTATGAAATAATCCCTCGATATATTTATTATAAAGCTTGGAGACAGATACTGGCAGTTCCACAGATAAGGATTTTCCCTGGTCAAGTAGTGACGATGCTTCCAAAATGATAGCCTTTAAAATAATAATTGGGACCTGTTCATTCCCAATTTGGGCAGATCGAATGAAACCAAGAACTCTTTCTCTAATTATTTCTCTCTGATTGCCGAATTTGTCTGCGCCTGCGTAGGTTTCTATGAATCCGTCAAGCAGGTAATCAATAAATGCCAAACTAAGTGTATGTGGAATAACCTCGTTTATATTCCTGATCGCTAAAGATTTTCTGGATGTAAAAACGGTTAGAAACGTGTTTTTTCCGCCATTTTGCGGCTCGATAGCTGCAATCTCAAAATCATTCATCTCTGAAACGCCGTCAACAAGGGCAATTATCCTTTTTTTTCGTAATAATGCATTTAAAAGGGTATCGGAAATTTGAGCTTTTCCTGTAATCAAAAGCATCTGGTTTTTACAAGTATTGTCCAATGTTTCATCAATTCGATTAATAAAAACAGGCAGTGCGATTTTTTCCAGAAATCGCAAATTGGGATCTTTATTTGACACCCAATTGCAGATTTGTACGGCCAAAGTGGTTTTGCCACTTCCCCCTTGTCCTTGAATGACGACCGAGCATCTGTCTCCTGACTTTATTGTTTGTTTTAGTTCAGAAAGGCCTGGTGTATAGTTGTTTGTTGTTTTGTTGAAAGAAGTGAAGCTTTGATTGTTGATTTTTAACGGCGCAGGAAGCCATTTTAGGCGCTCGGAAATCTCCGGAGAACTTTGGAATACTTTCCAAAAGTCATCGACATAACGATTAACATAAGCATCGAGACAATGATCAGAATCAATCAGGAAAAGTAATAAATACTTTGAGGCCTTATTCGGTAACGGTAGCTTTTCAGAATTAATTGCTTCGTGTATTTCGATAAATTTTATAGGATAAATCATGAAAATGAAAAGAATACTTAAAATGTAGACCACTGATAATAATGCCAGGTGAGCCGCTACCAACCCAGTCCAATCTTTCATAGTTTTTGGCGAGTTATCCCACCCCATTAAATTTTTAAATCTAAACCATAATGTTTTTCCGACATAACATGAAAACGTTTTTGATTTTGCAGTTATACCGTCTGAAACACTTATTAGAAAACGATATTTCTTATTATATTCCAGATCATCGTYGCTCCAATAAATCTGGGGTAAGTCATTTAGTAAAAAACTGCGGGTAAGCTTTTGACTTCCATTTATTGCGACGATGGAAACAACTAAATTTACCGAGTCTAATTTACCTTTATTAAGTTGTAGCTTGGGGATTTGGTGATTATTTTGGGATACAAGCTCAAATTTAATGATATCGAAGGCACGATTATCCTTCTTAAGAGTCTTGAAATATCCATTATTTCCTATAACTTTTACTTCTTCATTTTGTTCCAAAAGATCGAATAAAGAATAATAAGTTAGTCTTGGCGATATCTGAAACCAATTTTCGCCATTATCCAAAGATTCTAAGATATTACCATCAGTGGTTAATAGCCATAAGCGATCCTTGCCAAAAATAAGATTTGTAAATTCATTAATCCGATCAAACTTTTTTATCGCATGCCAAGAT
>NZ_JBFUJG010000244.1:0-4494 GCF_056401495.1 Mucilaginibacter sp. P4_E8 | reverse complement strand
CAGTGGGATAATGCCTATAGCGCAGTTACTTAGTATAAACAGTTTATATTTAGTTGCCAGTTGTTTAATACCTTCAGTAACTCCGCTGTACATTACACCACCGCTTGTGGGTAATATTTGCCTGCGTGTTTCATTAACATCCATGTAAATGCCCTGTGCCTTATCATCATCAAAATCAGGCATTAAAACTTTGGTGAGCTTTTTACCCTCCATACCCATTAACTGCATCAGATCATTACGGCCAATAATCCTTTTTATAGCCTGTTTTTCAAATACAAGGTTCCAGGAGTTAGCATAGGTGTCAACGGCGTCCCAAAGGGTTCCGTCCATGTCAAAAATCAGGCTATCGGGTTTCTGCATAAAAACAATTCAACTTTTTTGCTAAAGATGTAAAATTTACCTTATTCGTAAAACATAAGTTCATCTTTTCTTCATTATTAATTTTCACCTTAGCAGTGTGATAAGGTTAATGTGGGCCAGCTTAGCAGGAGGTTGGTTCCATAGGGCCTCCACCGTAAAAGGTGGGGGCTTTTTTTATTTTATAGCTGTGCGATCAAATAGCTTTACGATAATAAAAACTGGTCTTGGCATCTTGCCTTACAAAGCCAACAGCTTCATATAGACTTTGGGCAGTATAATTATCAGAGGCAGTTTCTAATTGTACAAATGTAGCACCGTGGCTTTTTGCAAAATCTGCTGCGGCTTTTAGCAGCGCTTCGCCTATCCCCTGTTTACGATGATCGGTATCAACAAACAGATCGTTTATCAACCAGTTTTTTGTTGCCCTTACCGATGATAGTAACGGATACAGTTGAGTAAACCCCACAGGTTTATCACCCACAAGCGCCACAAATATTACTGATTCATTATTTTCGAGCCTGTTTTTGATATAGGTTTCGGCCAAAGCAATGTCTGATGCTTGCTTGTAAAACACCCGGTATTGGTCAAATAATTTGGTTACCAGCAGGTAATCGGCCGTGTTAATCTGTTTTATTTCCATGAATTATTGCTAAATAAGGGTTATATGATCAGATGGTTACACTATCGCCAACTTTATATACTTCATGAAATTTTATACCCACCCTGTCAAAATGTTTTACGTAAGCCGCATAGCGTTTCTCTATAAAAAATTGCTTGGCATAACCATCATGAACGGGCAGTATTTGCCGGGGCTGTAATTTATCGGCAAATGCACTTATCATTACCTCGCTGGCAAATGGAGCCATGGTTACCATGATCAATAGTTCGATGTTTTTAAATTCTAATAATTTGTCCTCCATGGAATCAACCGGATGCAGCACTTTATCATTGATCAAAAAACCGGTCATTTGCGGCAAGGGATTATCCATAATAAGTGCATGTTTTACCGGGAAGGCCTGCAGTTTAAAGGGACCCAAATTTACGGTCGCATCCTCCAAAATAATATATTTAATACCAGCCTTATCTAATTGTTGCCCTACCTGGCTATTGGTTATTACCTGTGCCCCGCTTGCATCAATAATGCTTTTCAAAATATCTATAACAAAATGGTCGGGATGGATATGGGTGATCACAATAACATTTACATCGGTAAACATTTGTGGTGTTACCAATCCTTCTATAAAAGAATAATCGCCTGGATCAAACAATATTTTATAGCCATCAAGCTCAAACACAAGACAAGAGTGCAGGTACTTTGATATTTTCATATTCGATTAGCAATTTATTGAATTAACCCGTAAAATGTAGGGTTGGTTTTTGTCTGAACCGGGATTTATAGGATTAAAGGATTACCACGATTAATTGCAATTTAACAAGACACATCATTGCGAGGAGCTTTGTTAGATTTACGAAGTTTTAAAAACTTCGTAAATCTTGTAATTAACCCTCGTTAAGACAACCTATAGCAACTCATTCGCCAAATTGGCCAGCTCGCTCCGCTCGCCTTTTTGCAGGGTTATGTGTGCATATAGCGGGTGCCCTTTAGCCTTATCTATCAGATATGACAATCCATTACTTTCGGCATCAAGGTATGGCGTATCAATCTGGTAAATATCACCGGTAAAAACAAATTTACTGTTTTCGCCAGCGCGGGATATAATGGTTTTTACCTCGTGCGGTGTAAGATTTTGGGCCTCGTCAACAATGAAGAATATTTTGGCAAGGGTGCGACCGCGGATAAAAGCCAGCGGCGCAATGGATATTTTATCATTGGCTACCAGTTCATCAATTTTAGCCTGCATTTTTTCGTCATCGGCAAACTGATCCTTTATAAATTTAAGGTTATCCCATATAGGCGCCATATACGGATCAATTTTTGATTTGATATCGCCAGGCAAAAAACCAATATCCTTATTGCTTAATGGTACTATAGGGCGGGTAACAAAAATTTGGCGGTAGTATTTGCGTTGCTCCAGCGCACTGGCCAGTGCCAGCAGTGTTTTACCGGTACCTGCGTTCCCTTGTATGGTTACCAGTTTAATATCAGGATGTAATAAAGCGTGAATAGCAAAAGCTTGCTCTGTATTTTTGGGTGAAATGTTAAACACCGGCTGTTCAGTAACCTTTTCAAGCTGGCGGGTTTGTGCATTATAAAATCCCGGAACATCGTTCTTTTTACCTTTTAAAGTATAAAAATGATTATTAGTATACGATTGGATATGTAAACTTTCGGCTGGCAGGTTTTCCTGTTTGTTGAACAGTGTTATCAGCTTTTCGCTTATCTTATTTACATCAGTTACACCGGTGTATAGCTGATCAAGGTTTTTAATCTTACCTGTTTCGTAATCCTCAGCGTGCAGGTTCAGAGCTTTGGCTTTCAAACGCAGGCAAATATCTTTGGATACCAATACTACTTTCTTATCGGGGTACTCTTCCTGCAGCCCCAAAGCCGCATTTAATATCCGATGATCTGTTTTATCTGACCCAAAAACCTGCTCGGCATCAATAGCTGTGGTTTTAACGTCCATAGCTACCTTAAAGCTGCCTTTGCCCTTGCCGTTAAGCGGGATCCATTCGTTTACTAAATTGTTGCGGGAAAGATCATCCATGAGGCGGATAAAGCTGCGGGCCTCAAAGTTACGGGTATCATTACCGTTCTTTTTATTGTCAAGCTCTTCCAGTACCTGTATAGGTATGGCTACATCGTGTTCTTCAAAATTTTGGAATGCATTATGATCGTAGAGGATCACTGAGGTATCTAAAACAAATATTTTGTTGCTCCCGTACTGGTTACGCTGGCCATCCTTATTCATATCCTACTAAATTAGCTATTTTAAGGATTGAACAAAATGAAAACGATGTTACAAACCAAAAAACCTTATAAAAGCGAAAACGGGAGTCTCTTCTTTCGAATCGAACTCCCGTTTCCTAACTATTGTTCCACCGTAGTTTTCCAATAGTATCAAGTTTTGTGTATCCATGACCGACAAGATCCCGTCTGTCGTTCTTGCGAACTGTCGACTGTTTCTACGTCATTGGTTCTGTTGCGGTTCTCCGTAAAGTTCCAGCATCTTCCCAATACCTCCTTTAATCACAATCCTTTTTCAAAGACTTTCGTAATTTCATTTTTCATGTGACTCAGGGACTTCTTTTGCTCTTTAGTTCCCCCGAAGGTTCCCCCGATTCAATTTCTGTAATCCTGAAAGGTTGTCAAAGTACGTCGTTCTTGATGATTTCAATATCGGGACATATTGGCGATTTGACAAGTATTTTTTTTATTTTTTATTAACAAGTTATTAACATTCTGTTTTCACTTATACACATTGATTAATTGCTGATTCATAGACAATTATTTCTTCTTAGTTAATAAATTACTTTAGTTATAAACAATAAGCTTATTCACAAAAAGTTGTAAAATCAGAAAATTTAAAAGGTTCAAAAATGCGTGAAATTGAATTTTCATTAATTTTTTCAAATTAAATGCCCCTGGTAATGCCTTGTAATATAAGACCCAACATCCCTTTTCGACTGGGGTTGCAGGGTAAAACAGTTTAAAACATAAGCCGGTATTCCCGGTTGATTTTAGAAAGGGAATTATCATGGAAAAAATATATACGGCTGTGGTTATAGAAGTCGCTTACCGCTTATTGACAACAACACTCCATTCGCTGCCACTGCTTATTTTGTATACATCCGCAAAACTTCCCTGGTTAAGCGCGAAGGATAGCTGCATTAAACTGTTTAGATAAGCCAGTGGTTTGCCCAAAGGCACTTCACCAAAGGTTTCGGTGTATGGGGCGTCGCCTTCGTAAACTTTTTTATCGTTTTTAAATATAATGAAGTGGAGATAATCGCCAAATTTGAGGTTAAGCTTTTTTAGCAGATTGTTACTTATGTTTGTCCATAAATTACCATACTGCACATCGAGCACATCAATAGTACCCTTGAGCTTGCCCGCTTCAAATACAGCTTTTTGATAAGGGATCTTTACCACTTGCTTGGGCAACACCGGGCCTACTTGTTCAAATGTAATAACACCTGCAGCTAAACGTGCAGCAGTMTACGAATATACAT
>NZ_JBFUJG010000243.1:0-4526 GCF_056401495.1 Mucilaginibacter sp. P4_E8 | reverse complement strand
ATATCAACTTCATACGCTCTATGGAGGTTGATCTTGATTTTGAACAAAATCCTGACAATCGCTATCACCTGAGCCGCAGCAATACCATTGCTGAGTTCGGGGCCACCAAAAAAGAAGGTAAAAGCGGCTTATTGGGTATGCGCACCATAACTTATAAAAATTATTTGGTCAATCAGCCGCATCCAGACACAACGTATGCTATTAAGCAATCAGAAGAATCGGTAGATGAGGCTAAGATCAGAAATCAGGATTTCTGGGAACATAACCGCCTTGATACTTTAACTACTGCCGAAGCCAAAGTATATAAAAATGTTGACAGCCTTCGTAACATGCCATCATACAAACGTACCATGGATATTGCTACATTGGTGCTTGCCGGCTATAAGGGCTTCGGGAAGTTTGAGATTGGTCCTGCCAACACCTTTTACAGTTTTAACCCGGTTGAAGGCTTACGTTTAAGGCTTGGTGGCCGTACCACGCCTGAGCTAAGTAAACGCTACTATTTTGAAACATATGCGGCTTATGGTTTTAAAGACGAGCGCTGGAAATATTTTATAAGCGGTACATATTCCCTTAACAAAAAATCTATTTATAAGTTCCCGCAAAATTATATCAGGGCAAGTTTTCAGCGCGACACCAAAATACCGGGTGCAAACCTGCAATTTGTTCAGGAAGACAATTTCCTGCTGTCATTTAAACGTGGTGTAAATGATAAATACCTGTATAATGATTTTTACCGGTTGGATTACGTGCACGAACTTGAAAGCCATTTTTCTTTTGGTGCAGGGTTTAAAAACTGGAAACAGGAACCTGCCGGATCACTTTATTTTAACAATACAGTAAACGGACAGCCCAATTCTATACACACACTTACTACTACTGAACTTACTGCCAGCGTGCGTTGGTCGCCACATGAAGAATTTTACCAGGGTAAAATTTACAGGATCCCTATCCCTAATAAATATCCTACACTTGAACTTGATTATGCTGCGGGTATTAAAAACCTTTTCAATGGCGAGTACAACTATCAAAAGCTTGATTTCCGTATTGATAAGCGCTTATACCTGTCACAGCTGGGATATTCCGATCTTAACATATCGGCAGGAAAAATTTTCGGTCAGGTACCATTCCCGCTGTTAACTATTCCCCGGGCTAATCAAACTTATGCCTATGATCTTGATTCCTATAACCTGATGAACTTTTTGGAGTTTGTAAACGATAAATATGCAAGCTTTAGGATCGACCATCACTTCAGCGGTTTCTTTTTTAACAAAATACCTTTGCTTAAAAAGTTAAAATGGCGTGAAGTAGCATCGGCAAAAGTGTTGTACGGTGGTTTAAGTGATAAAAACAATCCTTCGTTACATCCGTCATTATATCAGCTTCCTGTTGATGGTAATGGATTACCTATTACTTATATCATGGACAAGACTCCTTATGTTGAAGGTAGTGTTGGTATCGAAAATATATTTAAATTTATACGGATTGATTATGTAAGGCGATTTAACTATTTAGACCATCCTGAGGTGCCAAGTTCAGGCATCCGTGTACGGGTCAAATTTGATTTTTAACTTTGTATCATAATAATTACAAAATGGAACAGCAAACATCAATAAGAACAAACCTTCAATTAGGCATTTACAAGGTTATTGATCCCTTTGTAAAAATTCTTATCAAAGTTGGTTTAACCCCTAACGCGGTTACATCAATTGGTTTTGTATTAAATGTGGGCGTGGCCGCCATATTTATTTTAGGCGCAGAAGAAGGCAACCGTGGTGATTTGAGCTATGTGGGCTGGGCCGGTGGTTTAATTTTGTTTGCAGGCCTGTTTGATATGCTTGACGGACAGGTAGCCAGGCTGGGTAACATGAAATCGACATTTGGTGCACTGTATGATTCTGTGCTTGACCGTTATAGCGAGTTGATCATGTTTTTGGGGATATGCTACTATTTAGTTGCCCACCATTATTTTTTAAGTTCAATAGCAGCGTTCATTGCATTAATAGGCTCCATGATGGTGAGTTATGTAAGGGCCCGTGCCGAAGGCTTAGGCGTTGAAATTAAAGGCGGTTTAATGCAAAGGCCCGAACGTGTGGTAACCATAGGTTTATGTGCTGCCTTAAGCGGTATAGTAGCCCAGTATATTGGCGGTAATTATAAATTATTTATTCCCGGTGTTAAGTTTCATGTTTTTGAAACCATATCAATATTTACTATACCACTTGTAATACTTGCAGTACTTACCAATATTACCGCATTTAACAGACTAAGAGAAGCTAAAAAGGCCTTAATAAAACTGGAAGAAGGCGGTGACGCCTGAGTTGTAAGTGATACGTTAGGAATGGGTGAATTTACGTCATTCTTACTATTAACAACGCCTTACTCAAAACTACCATACAAAACTCAAAACTAAAGCTCAAAATATCATATCTTCGTAACAATTAAATAAAGGTGTTTACTCCTAACTAAATCTTTATTAAAATTGTATCCGGTTAGGTTTTAAACCCCAAACATTACTAATATAATATTAAAAAAGACAAATAACAGGCAGAGAAATTGTTAAACATTTTAAACCCTGATATGCTATGAAAAAGAATTATGTCTCCAATTCTCAGGAGTCTGTGAGAATGTTTAAAAGCAATTTTTTAGAAGGT
Source organism: Mucilaginibacter sp. P4_E8 (assembly GCF_056401495.1). Taxonomy (NCBI): domain Bacteria; kingdom Pseudomonadati; phylum Bacteroidota; class Sphingobacteriia; order Sphingobacteriales; family Sphingobacteriaceae; genus Mucilaginibacter; species Mucilaginibacter sp. P4_E8. Next base: position 1,872 of record NZ_JBFUJG010000243.1, on the reverse strand, counting down.
TTATCTAAGGTACATTACACCGTACCTCTATATATTTTTGTACCCGTTATTTTATTCTGCACTTATAAAGCCTTTTTTGAGGCCGGCATTAGTTTTATACTGTATGTTGGCTTATTTATCGCAGGCCTTTTTATATGGACAATTGTTGAGTATATCATGCACCGCTTTGTTTTCCATTATCAGCCAAAGGAGAATTGGAAATGGGCACAAAGGTTACATTTTATTATGCATGGGGTTCATCATGATTATCCAAGCGATGCCAAGCGCCTGGTATTGCCCCCATCGCTAAGTATTCCGTTAGCTACAGGTTTTTATTTTTTATTTAAAGCCTTGTTACCTGTAAATTATGTATTTGGTTTTTTCCCCGGTTTTATATTAGGTTACCTGTTTTATGATATATCGCATTATGMCATGCATCACTTTAACTTTAAAAGCGGCCTGTTTAAAAAAATAAAACAACACCATATGCTGCACCACTACCAGGATCCTGAAAAAGGCTATGGTGTGAGCTCGCCGCTGTGGGACAAAATATTCCGTTCGGGTTTCTTAAAAAAATAAGTGTGGATAGTACCGGGCATAACAGCATAACAATTAATACAAAAACGGTACTGATTGTTTCTCTTCTTTCTTTAGGTTATTTAGTAATTTCTTACTTCCTCATTGGATATAACTCGTCTGAGCTTTTTTTGGTTGCCATATTTAACTCGCTCTTTTACCTTTCAGTAATTACGCGCAAGTTTATATTGGGCTTTTCCATATTTATTGTGTATTGGATCATATTTGATTATATGAAGGCCTTTCCCAATTACAATTTTAACCCGGTTCACATAGGCGATCTGTATAATTTTGAAAAGCATCTTTTCGGCATACTCGATAATGGTAAGCTATTAACGCCAAATGAATACTGGAGACTGCATGGAACAACCTTTATTGATGTAATAACCGGCCTGTTTTACCTGTGCTGGATTCCTGTACCACTTGGATTCGCAGCGTTTCTGTTCTTTAAAAACAAGCGACAATTCCTCTATTTTTCGCTCACTTTTGTACTGGTAAATCTCCTGGGCTTTGTAATTTATTATACATACCCCGCTGCACCACCCTGGTATGTTCAATATCATGGCTTTGCATTCACCCCATTAAAGGCGGGCAACACAGCAGGGTTAGCCAAGTTCGATGCCTACTTTCATGCCGGTATTTTTAAATCCATATATACCAAGGGCTCTAATGTATTTGCAGCAATGCCATCGCTGCACTCCTCCTACCCTGTTATTGTGGTTTATTATGGTATAAAAAACCGCCTGGGCATCGTTAATGCAATTTTTGTTATAGTGATGCTGGGTATATGGTTCACCGCAGTGTATGCAAGTCATCATTATGTACTTGATGTGCTGGCAGGTATTACTACTGCAATAATCGGCATCTCCTTATTTAACCTGTTGATAAACCGTATAAAATGGCTGCAAAGGTTCATCAATAACTACGAGCAAATTATATTGTAATTACTGTACTATTTACTATACCAATTGAACATTGTTGAAAATCATGGCTCCATGTTAAATAATATTTGATCAGTAATATTACTCCCAATGTGCCATTAAAGCGTAAAAAGCACTAAAACCGACTATAATTATATACCAGCCTGATAGTTAGCGGCAAACAGGCACGTTATTTGACGAGGGATATTGAATTTAGCTGAACATTCGATAAACCCGTACATGAAGAAACTTATTACCTGTATTTTTATCCTCTTAGCGGTATTTCAATTATCAGCACAAGCGGGTGATCTTGATAGTCTTAAACAAAAATTACAGATCACTAAAGATTCATTAAAGGGCCCTGTATATATTGACATTGCCAACGCGTATTTATCAA
>NZ_JBFUJG010000242.1:0-4526 GCF_056401495.1 Mucilaginibacter sp. P4_E8 | reverse complement strand
GTTGTTAATAATGGAGCTGTAAGCAATAAAGGCTTTGAGTTTAGTTTACGCTATCAGGATCGCTTGTCCGAAAAATTCAGCTATTATGCCGTGGCTAACCTGCAATTATATCGTAACAAACTGGTATCATTTGGAGCTGATGAAATAGGGGGGCCTGACGGGCAAACCATTATGCGAAACGGATACCCGGTTAGCTCATTCTATTTGCAAACTATGGATGGCATTTTCCAGAGCCAGGCCGAGATCAATAACTCACCGGATCAGTCGTCTTTAGGCGGTGTCCCAACCCCAGGGGATATTAAATACAAAGACGTTAATGGCGATGGAAAAGTAGATGCCAATGACCGCAGTATTATACCCGGACAATATCCCAAGTTTGAATATTCCTATACCATGGGAGCAACCTGGGGTAATTTTGACGCCAGTGTACAGCTATATGGCTCATACGGTAATAAACTTTATTTGTACAAATGGGGTGTAGATCCGTTTGCACAGGGAGCTATGCCTACTGTTGACTGGTTAAACAGATGGACACCGGAGAACCCATCAACCACGATGCCTAAAATTTATCTGGGTTTTTATGGTTACCCAAAAATCACCAATGTACAATCAACCTATCATTTATATAATGCCAGTTTTATGCGCATTAAAAATTTACAGATAGGTTATACCTTCCCTAAAAGGATGATCAAAGGCGTTAATTCGCTTAGGGTATTTGGTTCGGTTGATAATCTGGTACTCTTTACCCCACTTAAACAGCCCACTGACCCGGAAAGACAGGACATCACCAATAAACCCGATGCCTGGTATGGCTTTGCCAATTATCCGCAAAACCGCACTTACACGTTCGGTGCATCTGTTCAATTTTAATTTCAATTTAAAAGCAAATGAAAACAAACATAATCATATTTATAGCAGCAGTGTTTTTTATAACATCATGCAAAAAATTGGATGTTACGCCTCCTGATAAGCTATCAACAAACAACTTTTGGAAAACAGCTGCTGATGCCGATCTGGCGCTTACCGGCCTTTATGGAACACTATACGCGCAAAACGGTCAAATTACCGAATATGCACCCATGTGGTGGGAAAATTTCAGCGATAACTCCTACAGCCAAAATAACCAGGGTAGTTCGCAACAATCACTTATCGCGGGTCTTACATCTACTATAGGAGGGTTCCCGACTGATAACAGCCAAAGCTTATATGCAAACGCTTACATAGGTATAGCTGCAACCAACAGCTTTTTAGCTAATGTAAGCAAGGTATTAACCGGCGACAAGTTAAATCAATATAAGGGTGAGGCTTACTTTTTACGCGCGTTTAATTATTTTTTACTGGCCGAAACCTATGGTAACGTTCCTATAGTAACTGCCGATCCGGTGACCGTTGATTTTAAAAATAAGGTATCAAAATCAGCAAGAACCGATGTTTTAAAGTTGATAGAAAGTGATCTTGACCAGGCCATTGCATCACTGCCAAACGCAAAATACAATACGGGCCACGCGGTAAGGGCTTCGGCACAGGGGATAAAGGTAAGGGTATTGTTGTTTGAGAAAAAATATGCAGAAGCAGCCGCCCTGGCCAAAACCATTATTGACGGTGGTTTATTTTCTCTAAACGCTAACTATCCGGCCAACTTTTATAAACCCGATCAAAGCTCCAGCCCCGAAATTATGTTTTCGGTACAGTTTCAGGCTCCGGCTGCACCGCATAATTTCCCGATCACCATTGCAATCATAGGCGCCGGGTATAAAGATTTGCAGGGCACACAGGATATGATCAATGAGTATGAGGCCAATGATCCGCGGAAAACGATGACCTTTTTCTTCCCGGGTGATACCCCCGCAAAAGGCTGGCCGTTCCCGAATACAGTTGGAACCCCGGGTGTAAACAACTGGACCCAGGGTTTTTATCCGGGAAAAAAATGGCTCGATCCCAAAAATGTAAATCCGCAGCCGGGTATGCTTGATGATCAGGATTATGTATGGCTGCGATACGCTGATATTAAACTAATGTATGCCGAAGCTCAAAATGAAGCATCAGGGCCCGATGCCAGCGTTTATCAGCAGGTGAATGAAGTTCGTGCCCGCCCGGGTATTAATATGCCGCCACTACCTGCCAATCTTAATCAGGCAGACATGCGCGCACGCATTCAACACGAAAGAAGAGTTGAATTTGCGTTAGAGGGGTTGCGTTATTTTGATCTGCGCAGATGGGGCCTTGCCAAGCAGAAGCTAAATGGCTTTATACAAAATCCGTTAACTCCGGCAGTAAAAACTATTTATAAAGATAATTTTGATTTTTGGCCAATACCACAAAACGAAATTGACAGAAACGCGCCGGTACTTATTCAAAATAGTGGTTATTAAAAGTACACTATAAAAACAAAAATGATCCGCTTTTTAAAAGGAGCGGATCATTTTTGTTTTAGATCATTTGATAAACCCCGGGCGTGAGGGGTTAAATCTTATATATATGGTTATTTTTAAGTATTGATTTAAAATAATATTCATATTTTGTTATTCTTATAAGTTGTTGATCCTGTGTAAAGGGGGAGTTAATGGTAACTACCATTTGAATTGGATTTTGTTGGATCAAACTTGTAAGGAAGTTGTTATAATTTAAAAATTACCTGAATTTTATAATATAATGGTTAATTTGCATAATAAGATCAAACACCTTTATTGCTTATTTTTAAACCGATGCCAATAGACTGTATGATTGTTGACGATGACGAGATGGTGCTTTCCCATCTTCGCAGTCTTGTTGTCCAAACGCCCTTTTTAAACTTATTATCATTTCATACTAATCCTGCCGATGCGTTAATAGCCATTGAAAACCAAAACCTGAAACTCGTTTTCCTTGATATAAACATGCCGGGCATTAGCGGTATGGAATTAGCCCGGATAATTAACAATAGAAAAGGTACCGAGGCACCGCGTATTATTTTTACTACAGGCTTTGAACGTTTTGCCCTGGAAGGGTATAAAGTTAATGCTCTGGATTATCTGCTTAAACCCATTGAGTACGAAGCCTTTATTAAAGCCGCCTATAAGGCAAAAGCTGATATTGAGAATAATATTAAGCCACTTCCTGGTGTAACCGGGTATACTGAAAATGATTTTATTTTTTTAAGGGTGGAGTATGAACTGGTAAAAGTTTATTTAAAGAACATTCTTTATTTTGAAGGGTTTAAAGACTATGTGAAAGTTTATGTAGCTAATAGCGATAATTACATAAAATCACTTACTACCATGAAAAGCCTTGAGGAAAAACTAACCGTAAATTCCTTCATGCGTGTACATCGTTCGTTCATTGTATCGCTTGATAAGATCGATACTATCACTAAAAATACCGTTAGGGTAGGAAAAACATTGATCCCGGTTAGTGAACAATACAAGGAATCATTTAAAAAATTTATTGATAAGTGGTTTTAACAATTTTAAATTCTATCCAACTCTTTTGCCTTTCTGTCGATATTATATAGCTATCTATCGAAACTACTCCACATTCGGTTTAAAACTCATTTTATTTGATTAGGATTTTCGGCCTGATTGTTCATGTTATAAAGTTATGATATGGCTTATCCTTAGTTTAAAATCAACAATAGTTTGATCATACTTCATCTAATCCTTTTATTTAATTCAATTTCACTATGGAAACAAACACCTTCTCCAAATTTTCAGCTGAGCTTTTTGGTACGCTCGTATTAGTTTTAATGGGCTGCGGCAGCGCGGTAATTGCAGGAGCAAACGGTACAACCGGCGTAGGTCTTTTGGGTATAGCTTTCGCTTTCGGTTTGTCTGTTGTGGCAATGGCTTATGCAATTGGTCATATATCTGGTTGTCATATTAACCCGGCTATTTCTATTGGTATGGTTATATCAGGTAGGATGAAAGCAAGCGAAGCCGTGATTTACATTATTGCTCAGGTATTGGGAGCCATTGCAGGAGCCGGTATCCTATTGCTTATTGCATCAGGTAAAGATGGGTATAGTGTTGCAGCTAATGGTTTAGGTCAAAATGGCTATGATGCTTTTTCGCCGGCGCATTACAATTTACTATCAGGGTTTGTTGCCGAAACTATTTTTACATTTATATTTCTGCTGGTGATATTTGGCTCAACTTCTACAAAAAATATACATGGTGGTTTTGCCGGTTTAGCAATAGGTTTAAGCTTAGTGCTTATACATATAGTAGGCATACCGGTTACTGGTGTATCCGTAAATCCGGCGCGCAGTATTGGCCCGGCATTACTGGTTGGTGGTGCTGCCATTAGTCAGCTATGGTTGTTTATTGTTGCTCCTATATTAGGTGCTGCGTTGAGTGCAATTGTTTGGCGTTATGTTTTGGAAAGAAAATAGAATAAGAACTAAAACGAATGTTTATCAAATCTGTTAAACATTCGTTTTTATGCATTGAATGGTGTATGACCAGTTATCATATTTAATAATATATAATTGATTTTAGTATTCTTTGAACTGCCTGCTTAATAATTTTTCCTTTAAATATTCAAATCACTTC
>NZ_JBFUJG010000241.1:0-4569 GCF_056401495.1 Mucilaginibacter sp. P4_E8 | reverse complement strand
ATCAATACCTTACTAATGAGCCTTCCAAACTCTAATTTCTATTTGATGTCACAGTTTAAAACAAGCGGTAAGGGATTTAATCGAGGCATAGGCCTTTAAGCCTGGCAATGACGATAATGAACCCTTACCGTTGTTAACTTTTTCCACAAAAATCAAGGTTATTAACAAAGAAAAAGAAGCAAAAAGAAAGCTTCAACAATAATAATAACCTATATTATTTTGTTGAAGCTAATCTAAAGGCAATGACGTACTTTTCTTTTTTATTTACGGCCAGATACCTAAGTTTTGGTAAGATACGGCAATTTTATTGATGGCTCCTACCATGGCTGCGCTGCGCAGGGTATCTATTTTAGGATTGTTTTTGTATGTCTCCCTGATCTCGTGGTATGAGCGGATCATGGTATCTTCCAGTCCCGAGTTTACCAGCTCCAGCTCTGACGCGCCTTTGATAATGGTGGAGCGCTGCATTGATGTTAACGACGTACCGGTTATCCCTTCTACCATGTTTACCAGGTTAAGGTTGGAGTTTTCTTCAAAACGCCTGTTCATACGGCCAAATGCCACATGGCTCAGATTTTTAAGCCACTCAAAGTAGGACACGGTTACACCACCAGCATTAGCATACATATCCGGGATGATGAGGCCGCCGTTTGCATAAAATATAGCTTCGGCCTCTGGCGAGGTTGGACCATTCGCACCTTCGGCAATGATCCTGGCCTGAATATTACGGATATTATCCTCGGTGATCTGATTTTCTAAGGCTGCCGGAACCAGGATATCACATGGCTGCTCCAGGCCTTCCATGGTGTTCTTAAATTCACGCAGGGCGCCAGCGTAACCTAAAATAGATCCGGTTGCTTTACGGTGCTGAAAAACAGCCTCTACATCCAACCCGTCTTCATTATATATTGCGCCTTCAAACTCACAAAGACCAACAATTACAGCACCAAACTCTGCTAAAAACTTAGCCGAATAATAGCCTACATTACCTAATCCCTGTACAATTACTTTTTTGCCTGATATGCCGGGCAATAAGCCAATTTTCTGCATATCCTCACCAACGCTTACACACTCGCGGATAGCAATGGCCACACCACGACCAGTAGCTTCACGACGACCGGCTATACCATGCAGGGCAATAGGTTTACCTGTTACCGCGCCCATAGCATCCAGCTGACCGGGGTTCATGGTAGCATAGGTATCAGCAATCCAGCTCATTTCACGCTCGCCCGATCCATAATCAGGTGCAGGTACGTCAATGCTGGGGCCAATAAAGTTTTTCTTGATCAGTTCAACGGTGTAGCGGCGGGTAATGTTCTCCAGCTCGCTTACGTTGTAACTTTTAGGGTTAATTTTAATACCGCCTTTGGCGCCGCCAAAAGGTACATTAACAATGGCACATTTGTAGGTCATTAAAGCAGCCAATGCCATCACTTCATCCTCGTTCACCATTTCGCTGTAGCGTATACCGCCTTTTGTTGGCGATTGGTGGTGCGAGTGCTCCACACGCCAGGCATCAATTACCTCAAAACCATCGCCCCGGCGAATTGGGAAACGGAAACGGTAAACACTGTTACATGATTTGATCTGGTCTAACAAACCTGCATCATGTTTTGTAAATTGTGCAGCGTAATCAAAGTTTTTACATACGTCGCCAAAGAAGTGTGTATCCTGTTCAGCAACTAAAATATTCGTATTCATAATTGTTATATAAATATTAAACTCTTAAAAAAGTACKCAAATTTGATGCTATTTTTATCAATATTGCAAATAATTTATAGTTAGTGTATCAGATACACCTGGCAACAACCGTACGAAAACCATGTTTAAACAATATAGGTAAATTTTTTAGACTACTTTTCCTTTTCGATTTTTTTTAATCTTTTATCGATCGAGAATAAGTAAAATGCCAATCCGGCAAAAATTATCACTATAGTAACCACAACAACATATATTTTGCCCGAACTGCGCAATACATCGGCCATTTCAACAGGCTGACTTTGTTGTGCAAAAGCGGTAGCAAAACTTAATATCAACAATAATAAAACTGTAAACTTCTTCATTAAATTTCGTTCTTTTTATATTCAATTAAACGGATGCGGTAACGTACCGAAGCTATCCAGATAGCCATAAAGCTCCAGGCTATAAATGCGGGGTACAGTACCATACGCATACGGTTATCAAGGTCAAGCTTACCAAAAGCGGGGTTACCACCATTGCCGGGGTGTAATGAATCCGTCATTCGGGGCAGCACCATGATCAGCACAATCATTACCGGGAAAGCAAAAATGTTATAGATGGCTGATATTTTGGCCCGCTTTTGCTCCTCATCAATAGAGTTGCGCAATACCGAGTAAGCACAATACAGCAAAAAGGCTATAGCTGCACTGTTTTGTTTGGGATCATTGCTCCAAAATTCGCCCCAGGTATATTTGGCCCAAAGCATTCCGGTTATTAATCCTAATACGAAGAAGAACAGGCCAGTGTTGGCGCATTCAACCGCTATAAGGTCATATTCCTCTTTGCCCGTATTTAAATATTTTATGCTGTAAATAACCGATATGGCAAAAACCGTAAACATCGCTATCCACATGGGTACGTGGAAGTATGTATTTCTAATTGTTTCGTGAACTATGGGCAGGTGTGGCACATCCAGCAACATGCCCGCAATCAGCGTGTAAAAAATCACAATTACCGCTAATACCTTCCACCAGGTTTGATAAATAAACTTCATATTGTTGATGCGCAAAGGTAGTTCATTTGTTCATTAGTTCAATGGTTCATTTATATTAGTTCATAGGTTCACTTGTTCATTGGTTCATTGGGGAATGATGTATCAGTATACATTAAAATGCAACCGACAGCTATCAAATACAATGAAAAACCAGACAAGACTAATGAACCAATGAACAAGTGAACTAATGACCCAATCAGTCCCCCGGCTCATAGTCAACCGGCAGCAGATCTGCAAGTTTGGCTTTGGACCAGGTACCTTCGTAAAGCGGACTTGGGTTTGAGATCACTATACCATTCATATCAAATAAAATATAGTTGTTATACAGGGTAATAATACTGGTTTCAAAGTTCCCCATATCAAGCGGGCGATAAACATCCTTAAATTCGGTAGTTTCTTCTTTTTTGGTATATACTACATATAAAAAGTGTGGAAAAACAACCGCATATATCCCCTGTTGGGGTGTTTTGCGCAATATTTCGAACGATTGATAAGGTATGCGTACCAGGTTTTCACGGTTCCATTTGGTGAGGTTGGATAGCTTGTACCAGTTCATCAGTGAGTCGCGGTTGGGGGTGATATCCCTGAACCTTTTAATTTTCTGTGCCAGCAGCGCTTCATCCGGGCGCTCATGGTTTATGAAACGCGTAAAATCATGCGCCTCAAACCCTTCCTCCTTTAACTTATCTTTATACAACGATCTATAAAAATGCTGGGCCGAGCCGTAATATGCTTGTTCCCGTTTCAGTTTCCATATCTTTTTTTGCTCCACCGAACCGGGCAATTCCTCAAAAAGCGCCTTACCGGCGTATTGAATGGTATGCTCAATAGCATCGCTCACAAAGTTTTTTAGCAAAAATTTGGTACGATAACCCAGTGCCCTGTTCTCCACCACCAAAAACTCATCACCCGATGCTTCCAGTTGTTGCTTGTTGCGGTGGTATATCAGGTTCAGGATATGTGGGTTCAGTACCTTACATAGCTTTGAATTTTCGGTAGTACCAATAAAATCGCGCCTAAACTGTTCGTAGTTCTTTTTCCAGTCGGCAGCACTGCTGATCACTACTTCACGCAGCATCAATACCTTTTGGGTTAGCTCGATGTTCAGTTTCAGCGGGGCGCCCCCTACCTGTATGGTTTGCGAATAATCTTCATAGCCCACAGTAGTAACCACCAACTCGTATTGGCCGGGTTTAACACCACCAAGTGTAAATGAACCATCATCTGCAGTTACCGAGCCATAGGTAGCATTGCTTAAAAATACGCTGGCCCTGGTTACCGGGTTCTTGCCGTTGGCATTTACTACCTTACCGGTAATAGTTGTATTTTGAGCCAGTGCAATAAACGGGCATAAAATAAAAGCAAGGATAATCCAGTATGACCGCATCAATTAAAAATACTACAATATTTTTTCAAGGTACTAAAAAACACATTTTTTATGAACGCTTGATGAAATTGTGAATCTATTTATTGTATTTTTTCTGTTGCGGGGTTCGGGGAGTGAGTGACGGGTGCGAATATGTTTAAAGTTCCTTTCCACCAGGAGCCGCTGTTTATACTCAAATTTTATGCTCCGTTGGGAGCGGTTTAATCGCGCCACAAATAGGGAAAAAGCAAAAGCGAAGTAGCAATTACAATGGCATTTATGGCAAACAAAACGCCAATATTGCCCAGGCTCAGGCTCCTGTCAATCCCATCCATAGCGTTTTTGCTCAGGCGGATGAGTACCAAGATAACCGGTATAATAACCGGGAAGCTTAATATAGCCATCAGCGTACCGTTGTTACCCGCTTTTGATGCTATGGCCGATATCATGGTAAAAACGGTTGAAAAAC
>NZ_JBFUJG010000240.1:0-4571 GCF_056401495.1 Mucilaginibacter sp. P4_E8 | reverse complement strand
GCCATAACCATTAAAATATTACTGGCCCGTATTGTATATGAAGTTTGTGATATGGGTAGCGGTCAACAGGCTAAGCTGGAATATTTTAAGTAAAATATGAAGTGGTATAAAATATCAGGCATTCAAAATACCGATAAACCATTTATTACAAAAGTTAAAGCTGGTGGCAAAAATATTTGTGTGGTTGGTTTTGAGGGGCAGATCTATGCAATTTCGTCTGTTTGCCCACACGCCGGGGCCGATTTGAGCGAGGGTTTATGTGTTAAAGGAAAAATTGTTTGCCCATACCACAGGTACACTTACAATTTGGCTACCGGAAAAGGAGGGGAAGGACAAAATGACTTTGTAGCAACCTGCCCGGTAAATATAAAAGATGGTGATATTTATATAGGTATCAAATCCTTTTGGGATAGGTTGAGTGGTAGGTAAGTAGTTGGTTGAGCTTATCAACTCAACCAACCTGTTTAAATTTCTTACTTATAAACCTCTTTATTGGCAGAAGCAAGGGTGTTCTTCAACAACCCTATAATGGTCATTAAACCAACACCGCCGGGTACTGGGGTTATCCACGAAGCTTTTGGGGCTACATTTTCAAAGTCCACATCGCCATATAGTTTAAACCCCGATTTGGTTAGGGCCGAGGTTTCGCGGTTCATGCCTACGTCAATTACAACAACACCATCCTTCACCATATCTGCGGTGATAAAATTCTTTTTACCTATGGCCACGATCAAAATATCGGCCTGTAAAGTAATGCTTTTAATATCCGGTGTGCGGCTGTGGCATATGGTAACCGTACAATTGCCTGGAGTGGTATTGCGTGCCATTAAAATACTCATTGGTGAACCCACAATATTACTGCGACCAACTACCACACAATGCTTGCCTACAGTATCAATGCCATACTCTTTAAGCATCAGCGTGATACCATAAGGGGTTGCGGGGATAAAGGAAGGCAGGTTGCGTTGCATACGGCCCAAATTAACCGGGTGAAAGCCATCCACATCCTTGCGGTGATCAATGCGTTCGGTTACTTTTTCAGGATCGATGTGTTTAGGCAGGGGGAGTTGAACAATGATGCCATCAATATCAGCATCGGCATTCAGTTCCTCTACTTTTTTCAGCAGTTCATCCTCAGTTACATTATCCTCAAAACGCACCAGGGTTGATTTAAAACCTACCTTTTCGCAATTTTTGATCTTGCTGGCTACATAGGTTTCGCTACCACCATCATGACCTACCAAAACCGCCACCAAATGCGGCTGGCGACCGGTTTCCGCTAATATTTTAGCCGCTGCTTCGGCTATTTCAATCTTAAGTTTTTCTGATACGTATTTTCCGTCGAGTAATTGCATATTGCCCCCTAACCCCCTAAAGGGGGAACGATAGTGTATAATAATTTAATTTTTTTGCCCAACCATGCTAATAAAAACTCCCCCTTTAGGGGGCTGGGGGGCTTAATCAAGTTTCAAAACCGCCATAAATGCCGATTGCGGTATCTCTACGTTACCAACCTGCCTCATTCGTTTTTTACCTTTTTTCTGTTTTTCCAATAGTTTACGCTTACGGGATATATCGCCACCGTAACATTTGGCTGTAACATCCTTACGCAAGGCTTTCACTGTTTCGCGCGCTATGATCTTGGCACCGATGGAGGCCTGTATAATGATCTCAAATTGCTGGCGTGGAATAAGCTCTTTCAGCTTTTCGCAGATCTTTTTACCAAAATCATAAGAGTTACCCCTAAATATCAATGATGATAAAGCGTCAACCGGCTCAGCATTTAAACGGATGTCCAAACGTACAAGATCCGATTGGCGGTAACCTATCTGGTGGTAATCAAATGATGCGTAGCCTTTGGATATGGTTTTTAGTTTATCGYAAAAATCAAAAACTATCTCGCCCATAGGCAGCTCGAATATCAGCTCAACCCTGTCAGATGTTAAGTACGACTGGTTAACAATGCTACCGCGTTTTTGAATACAAAGTGACATTACCGGCCCTACATAATCAGATTTGGTGATGATGGTAGCTTTAATGTATGGCTCCTCCACAAAATCTATCTTGCTTGGATCAGGCAGATCTGATGGATTATTCACTACTATTGGCTCGCCTTTGGTGGTGTAAGCAATGTATGATACGTTGGGCACGGTGGTGATCACGGTCATATCAAACTCGCGCTCCAGCCGCTCCTGGATGATCTCCATGTGCAGCATGCCCAAAAATCCGCAACGGAAACCAAAACCTAACGCTGCTGATGATTCCGGTTCAAAAACCAGTGATGCATCGTTAAGCTGCAGTTTGGCCATTGATTCGCGCAGTTCTTCGTATTCATCAGTATCAACCGGGTAAATACCGGCAAATACCATAGGTTTAACTTCCTCAAAACCTTGTATACCGGCTTCGCAAGGTCGGTCAACACGGGTAATAGTATCACCTACTTTAACCTCACGCGCTTCTTTTATACCTGAAATGATATATCCCACATCGCCCGTTTTTATTACGTCACGAGGCGATTGTTTTAATTTTAAGGTACCCACTTCATCAGCAATATATTGCTTTTCGGTAGCAAAAAATTTCACTTTATCGTTTTTACGGATCTCGCCGTTAACTACTTTAAAATAGGCTACAATACCACGAAATGAATTATAAACCGAGTCGAATATTAAAGCCTGTAAAGGTGCTTCAGGATCGCCAACAGGGTGGGGAACGCGTTCAACAATAGCGCGCAAAATATCATGTACACCCATGCCAGTTTTGCCCGATGCCGCCAGGATCTCCTCGCGCTTACAACCAATAAGCTCCACTATCTGATCTTTAACCTCCTCGGGCATAGCGCCGGGAAGGTCCATTTTATTCAATACCGGGATGATCTCCAGATCATTCTCCAAAGCCAGATAAAGGTTTGAGATGGTTTGTGCCTGTATGCCCTGCGCCGCATCAACAATAAGTAACGCACCTTCGCAAGCAGCTATAGAACGTGAAACCTCGTATGAAAAATCTACGTGTCCGGGCGTGTCTATCAGGTTCAGGATATATTTCTGCCCGTCAAGCTCATAGTCCATTTGTATGGCATGGCTTTTTATGGTGATTCCCCGCTCACGTTCCAGGTCCATATCATCAAGCAATTGCGCTTGCGATTCACGTTGAGTTATAGTGTTGGTGTATTCTAATAACCTATCGGCAAGTGTGCTTTTACCGTGGTCGATATGTGCTATGATACAAAAATTACGAATATGCTCCATTGAACCGCAAAAATAGCTTTTTAGGACGAGAATTTGATATGTAGTTTATAATTAGGTTACAGACCTTTAAAATCATTTTTATAAGCTATGAAGTAACCAGATAAGTTGCAGGCAAATTAATTTGAGCTTGCCTCAACAAATATCGGTGTTTCGCTCACCGCAATATCCAATTTACTGTTTTTTTGTCCATAACATCGGTACCCGGTTTAAGTGTATAAAAGATATCAGGTCATAATCTCAGCTGCCATTATTGATTTGGTTATAAGGATAGTTCCCTTTTGTGTTATGACAACGATTAATCAAGATATTGTTAGCGCAGCTTTACATAAGTTTCAATGATCTCATGATTGATGTTCAGGCTGTCTATCTTTTCAATCCCGCTCTGGATCAGGGTGTCATTTTTAAACTGAACAGTGAATTTAAAGTCACGGTTTTCCCAATCACGGTAATTGCAGTAGGCCAGATGTTCTGCATAGTTATTGCCAACTAATGTATAAGTTCCGCTACCCGAGTCAAATACGGGTTTGGTAACCTTGCCCATTTTTTTATCGTGTGTAAAAAAGGCGAAATCTGTACCGTTGAATATTTTTACCATTTCCTGGTCTTTAGGCGGGGTTGTTACCGTTGTATCGCCTTTTTCAATGCTTTTACTTGATATCAAATGCCAGGTGCCTATCAGCGGCTGATCTGGTTTTTGTTCAGTTTTGATTTCTTTTTGTTGACAGGATGTGATTGCTGCAATGCAGATCAGCAAGGAAAATATTAGTTTCATAATGTGTTTGGGTTTGTACAATGGTAAGTAATTTAACCAAATAAAAAAAGCGATCTGCATTGCTGCAAATCGCTTTTAATAAATACCTTAATTGGTGCTATTCGCCTCTTTTAAGGCCAAATTTTTCGATCTTGCTGTATAGGTGACTACGTTGTATATCAATATCATCGGCGGTTTTCGATACGTTCCAGTTGTTTTTTTCGAGCTTGAACTTAATATATTCGCGCTCTGCAAAATCCTTATATTCCTGGAAGTTATTAAACTGATCAAAATCTGTTTGAGCGGCTCCATTAGTATCCCCGCCGGCTGCTACAGGTGCCGATGGATTGGCAAATGCCCTGACATCATTATCGGTTATGGTTTTATCGCTTAGTATAATTAAGCGCTCCACCATGTTTCTTAGTTCACGGATGTTACCCGTCCATGGTAATGCCTTAAGGGCTTCCAGGGCCGCATCAGATATTTTTTTAACGGGCATGCCATACTCATTGCATATCTCATCTAAAAAATTTTGGGTAAGCAGGGATATATCATCCTTGCGTTCAACCAGGGGT
>NZ_JBFUJG010000239.1:0-4724 GCF_056401495.1 Mucilaginibacter sp. P4_E8 | reverse complement strand
CAGATATAATTACTTTCAAATCATCTTCAATTTCCATTATCTCCCATTATAAAATAAAAGTAATAAAATAAAGAGACTAATATTTAAGTGTAATCTGGGGTATATATACTTGAGTATGAGAAGTAAAAAGCCCTCCAACTTACGCTGAAAGGCTTTTCGTGACGATCCGACCACAGTTTTCGAACGCCCTTATAGAAGATTTGAAGAAGTTGGCTTCTATAAAGGTTCAATTATAATATAAAATTATTGACTTAAGTAATATTACTGAAGCCTTGATATAGTTATTCCACACTCTCAAATTGTCAAAATATTACACAATTACTTATCTGAAATTTCTGGATAGGTGATCAATGGAATCATGGGCCTTCTTATCAACATTAAGAGTAACAGATAATCGGGGGAACTATTGTGCAATTTTAGGGGTATCTTAGTAGAGATACATCTTTCATTTGCCGATATATATCTTCTCCGCTTGAAAGTAACCTAATACTGTGCCCGCCTCTGAAAAATAGCGCAAACGATTGTTTTACCCCATATTATAACATAAACACATAATCTTCGTCCTTCTTGGTTGTTTAAGAGGTAAATAGTGTCTGGGTGGTTTTCCAATTATAAATTATCTTCTATATTTGTGTGCGCACACGCAAATAATTGTTCATTGTTTTTCCCTTATAATTTATTAATCATGCTAAAAAAACTGTTGTTTTTAATTTGCCTCGGCTTGGCAAGTGCCTCTAAGGCTCAAAATATTTTTCTTGCTGACATAAAGCCGGGCGAAGCGGTTGCATTAGCGGATAAGGGATCTGTGATTTTAAAAAACAATTGCTTGTCTGTAAAATGGCTTACCGGCAAAAAAAAGGTTACAATAAACGAATTTGTTGCACAGCATAAACAGATTGCTTTAAAAGGTGCTCCTATGTTCGAACTGGAGTTAAAGGAGGGCGCTGTAATTAATTCTGATGATTTTGAATTGAGTGGCCCCCTGAAAATTGTTCAGGTAAAAGGAAATAGGGGAGCGGTTAAACTTTCGGAAAAGGAAAATGGGAGGGAGGTTTTAGGCGAGTTTTTGAATGTAAAATATGGTATTCGTTTAAGGTGGAAGGCCATTTTAAAAGATAACTCTAATTATATCAGGCAGGTTTTTGCCTTTAATAATGTTACGGATTCTTTGAGGATCAGTAAATTAAACCTTATAAAGTTTCCTGTTGGAGCGGAATTAAAACCATCGGGTATTGTTGATGGATCGCCAATAACATCTGGGAACTTCTTTTTCGCGTGTGAAAGCCCCATTAGTAAATACGAGGCCAAAGATAGGTGGGTAAGTAGCTACATTGAACGGCGGGAACCAACGCTGGATTTGACGGCATCTACTGTTTGGGGTATTGCCCCGGAGGGCCAGTTACGCAGGGGATTTCTTTATTATCTGGAACGGGAAAGGGCAGTACCGTACCGGCAAATGCTGCATTATAATTCCTGGTATGATTTATCATGGGCCGACCGTAAATTGAATGAAGCCGGCTGTCTTGACCGCATTCAAACCTTTGCAGACAGTCTCACCATAAAACGCCACATTGCCTTAAACGCGTTTTTGTTTGATGATGGCTGGGATGATAACCAAACATTGTGGCAAATAAGTAAAACGAATTTTCCTGCTGGTTTTGATAATATTAAAACGCTGGCCAATAAATACAATGCATCTTTGGGTGTGTGGATGTCGCCCTGGGGTGGATACGAACAGGCCAAGGAGCAAAGGTTGCAATATGGACGGAAACAAAACCCTCCATTTGAAACAAATTCGCACGGGTTTTCCCTTTCGGGTGCTGTTTATTCAAACAGGTTTAAAGATGCTGCCGCTAACTTTGTTACCAAATATGGTATTTCGATGTTTAAATTTGATGGTGTAGGGGCTGGGGATCAATCAACAGGTGCTACACCCGAGTATCAAACGGATATGGAATCGCTGTTAAACCTGGTGTCAACCCTGCGCGGGGTAAAGCCAGATCTTTATTTTAGTCTTACTATAGGCACCTGGCCATCGCCTTTCTGGCTTAAATATGGCGATGTGATCTGGAGAAATGGCTGGGATACCAGTACTGAAGGACAAGGAGATAACAGGCAGCAATGGCTTAACTATCGTGATGGCGAAGTATATAAAAATATTGTTCAACGTGCCTCCCTTTATCCTTTAAGCTCGCTAATGTATCATGGTGTTTGTATTGCAGACAATGGCGCACCTGCCAAATTTGATATGAATGATAAAGATATTTCCGATGAGATATGGTCGTTTTTTGGATCGGGAACAAGTTTGCAGGAATTATATATCAATCCTCATAAATTAAATACCGCTAACTGGAACTGTCTTGCTACTGCCATAAAATGGTCGCGTGAAAACGCAGACATCATGCCCGATACGCATTGGGTAGGTGGTGACCCATCTAAAGGGGATATTTATGGGTTTGCGGCTTGGTCGCCCAAAAAAGCGATTCTTACTTTAAGAAATCCATCAAATAAAACAAAAACCTTTGTTGTTGATACGCGTAAAGTTTTTGAATTGCCTTTAAATAGTAAATACAGTTATGTTTTTTATAATGCTAAGCTTAACAGTAAGGAATCGAAGACTCCGTTATTTAAAGGAGGCGTTTATATGGTTAAGCTTGAGCCATTTGAAGTGATGGTGTTGAATGCCATGCCCGCTCATTAATGGCGTTATTGGGGACTTTGTTTTCTCGGCTAATTTTCGTTACTAAATAACGCAAAATTCAAGCAGGTGTGCGCGCAAACATATTTTGTTATCTAATTATTGTGATACAGTATGTCTGCAAATATGTTGGCAAATTCCCGGTTTTATGGCAGTTATCCTTTAAATAAATTACAAATGAAACGGATATCAATACTAATTTTATTATTCTTTTTCTTTTTTTGTACAGCATCCTTTTCCCAAACTGCGGCGACCTATAAATGGCTTGACCCGGCCAAAGCAGGCTTCCCGGTTATAGAGGGGCAGGCGTGGTCAAATGAAACGGTAAATACATATAACCGGTTTCCTGCGCGTGCTGAAAAGAACCTCAATCCTAATGTATGGAACATCTCGCACAGCAGTGCCGGCTTATATATCAAGTTTAAAACAGATGCCCCCGACCTAATTATCCGCTACAAGGTTAAAGGTGACTTTGCAATGTCACATATGCCGGCCACGGGAGTAAGCGGCCTGGATCTTTACGCGCTTGATCCTAATGGAAAATGGTGCCTGGCTCCTGGTAGTTTTTCATTTAAAGACACCATTACCTATCGTTTTTCAAACATAAAAGTGAGTGCAGCTTTTCCGGGACGAAGCTATGAGTACAGGCTGTTTTTGCCACTATATAACTCAGTATCCTGGCTTGAAATAGGGGTTCCAGCCGGTAATATGTTTAATTTCATGCCTTTATCTAAAGAAAAACCGGTGCTTGTTTATGGAACATCCATTGCGCAGGGTGGCTGCGCGTCGAGACCCGGTTTGGCATGGACCGCGATTTTACAACGCGCGCTTGACCGCCCGTTGGTGAACCTTGGTTTTTCAGGTACGGGACTGCTTGAAAAATCGGTTATTGACCTGATGGCAGAGATTGACGCAAAAATATATGTACTTGATTGCATGCCCAATTTAATAAGCTTTTCTGACCAGGAAATCGAAAAACGTTTATTAGCAGCGGTACAAGGTTTAAATAAAAGGCATCCACGGGTCCCCATACTGCTTGTAGAGCATAGCGAGGGTAATGTAGATGGTTTGTTAGATACAGGCAGGAATGCCGATTATAACCGTGTCAATAAAATCCTTGCCCTTACTTATTCAAAGCTAATTACTACAGGAACTAAAAACGTTTATTTATTAACTAATAAGGAAATTGGATTTGATATTAACTCAACGGTTGATGGTGTGCATCCCAATGATATTGGTATGGAAAAATATGCCAGCGCTTATGAGAAAACTATTCGCGCAATTATTAATGAACCAACCGGTAAATATTCAACTACTGAACCAGTTGTACAAAGCAGAGATGGCTATTATGATTGGCGAAACAGACATAATGAAATACTAACGCTTATTAAAATTGATTCACCAAAAATTGTGTTCCTTGGCAACTCTATTCTGAATTATTGGGGCGGTATACCAAAAGCTCCTTTAGCAAGAGGGGCCAACTCATGGGATAAATACCTGGAGCCGCTGGGCGTAAAAAACTTTGGTTTTGGCTGGGACCAGGTTGAGAATGTATTATGGCGCGTATATCATGAAGAAATAGACGGCTTTAAGGCGGATAAGGTAATGATTATGATCGGCACCAATAACTTGTCTGGCAATAATGACCATGAAATAATAGAAGGGCTGAAATTGCTGGTACAGGCAGTAAAAGTACGCCAACCGGCAACTGAAATCCTTTTGTCGGGCTTGCTGCCCAGAAGGGCCTTGGAAAAACGGGTAAAAGGTTTAAACAAAGCAATTTCTGAACTGGCCGTTCAAACCCGAGTTCATTTTATTAACCCTGGAAAATTACTACTTAATAATGCCGGTAATATTGACGAGTCGCTTTTTGGCGATGGCTTGCATCCAAACGAGGCCGGTTATCAGAAACTGGCGATTGCCTTGGTTCCTTATCTCAAAAAATAATAGCGCTTCTTTTAATTTATAATGAACATACGCCTTATTGTTGCTCAAAACAGTAAAGCGTATGTTGTATACTACCAGT
>NZ_JBFUJG010000238.1:0-4812 GCF_056401495.1 Mucilaginibacter sp. P4_E8 | reverse complement strand
ATTATACTTAATAGGTTTACTGAGGTCGTATCCTTTAGGATTGCTACTCACTTCGGGCTTGTTTTTACAGGATATATTTAAAAGTATACCGGCAGCAACAAGCAATACGGTTATTAATGTAATGGCTTTACGCATAGCTTTATCAATTTTAAACCCTGTCATATATATTTTGCTGTAAAAGTTCATATATAGCCCGTTGTGATTGTATCAAAGGCTCATGCCTTTCAATTTCAACATTTTGCAGCTGGTCATTTAAGTTTACGGCCTGCACATTATCTTTTAATTGCAGATCGATAATATCGGTGATCTCTCTTCTGATCTCCTGATCATAGACCGGAAAGCATACCTCAATACGCCTGTAAATATTGCGGTTCATCCAATCTGCTGAACCGAGAAAAACTTCGGGAGTATTGTTATTATTAAAAATAAAAATCCTGCCATGCTCCAGATAACGGTCAACAATGCGACGTATGGTAATATTTTCGCTCATGCCCTTTACCCCCGGTATAATGCAGCATATACTACGCACTATGAGCGATATTTTAACTCCGGCTTGTGATGCTTCGTACAACTTGGATATTAATATCCGCTCTTCCAGATTGTTCAGTTTAATAGTAATTGCCGCTGGCAACCCCTGCTTAACGTTTTCAATTTCACGGTCAATCAGTTCCATAAAACGCCGTTGTAAATTAAACTGGGCCACCAGCAAATGTTTAAAATCAATGGGGTAACCATCAGATGTTTTTGYTTTTTTGGCCAGGAAAATAAACAGCAGTTCCATTTCACGTAGTATTAACGGATTGGCCGTCATTAAAATATGATCAGTATAAAAAGCCGCAGTACTTTCATTAAAATTCCCCGTAGCCAGCAAACCTGAATATATTACGCGGCCATTAACCAGTCTTTTAACCAATGCAATTTTGGCATGTACTTTTAAGGCTTTATCACTATAAATGATCTCTACCCCAGCCTCTTTCATCTTTTTGGCCCATTTAATGTTGTTAGCCTCATCAAACCGGGCCTTAAGTTCAACCATTACCCTTACCTTTTTTCCATTGCTGGCAGCGCTGATCAGGGCATTCACAATGCGTGAGTCGCTGGCAACACGATAAAGGGTTACAAATACTTCCTGTACATTTACATCGGTAGCAGCCTCATTAAAGAAACGCAATATGCTGTTATATGATTGGTAAGGTGCGTGAAAAATACAATCCTGTTTTGCAATGTAATCAAATAATGAACCCTGTTCGGTTAACCTGCTGTTGGTTATGGGTTGCCACTTGTTATAGCGCACACCAGGTAAACTAACAGGCAGGCCCATCAAATCTTTAAGGTTATGATACATGCCCCCTTCTACTACACTTGAGCCTTGTAAACCCAGCTTTTCGGTAATTAAATGCAGGGTTCGTAAAGGTATACCTGGTTGGTGCAAAAACCGGGTAGCTATACCCATATCCCGTTTTAACAGTTGTTTTTCAATCTGCTCAGACAAATCACCGCGGTATTCGTCCTTCAGGTCAAGTTCGGCATCACGTGTGATTTTAAAACTATAGCAACCATTTATTTCTTCGTCTTTAAACAACTTATTGAGGTTATACCTGATAATATCATCCAGGAATATAATGTACTGCTCATCGTCAACATTTACACTATAAAAACGGGGCAACTGATTTGACGGAATATTGAGCAATATTGTTCTTTCCTTTGCTTGTTTTAAACCCAGATTTACTAAGAAGTATAACTTATTGTTTTCGGGAAAGAATTTCTTACCTGTTTCAGACAGGTCGATTGGTTGCAAAAAAGCCATAACCTGACTAAAAAAGTAATCGGTCACTTTATTCTGTATTGCAGCCGGGAGTGGTTCATTAAATAGCAGCTTAACCTTATTTTCTTTTAACAGCGGAATAAGCCTGCCCGTAAATATTTTTCCGAACCTTTGCTGCTGACCCTCTATAAGCTGCTGGGCTTCCAGCAAAACATCTTCCTTATCATCCTGGGCATGTTTTGACAGCTTGTGCAATGCAAGTATAACGGGCATTCTTACCCGGTAAAATTCATCAAGGTTGGAAGAATATATAGAAAGAAAATTCACCCTTTCCATCACAGGTATATCCTCCTTTTCAGCTTCCATCAAAATACGTTCATTAAATAGCAGCCAGCTCAGATCCCTGTCAAAAAATGAGTAATTATCCATACAGCAGAAATTTTATTTAGAATTATAATAACGTATCTTATATCAATGATGAAATAAGGAATGCCATTACTGAGAGAATGAGCCCGAACATGAAGATATTATATGATACCCGTAACAACCTGTATTTTTTACCAAGAACAACTCCCTGAGAATAGTTATCACGGATAAGACTGCCGTACAGAAAGTCTTTATCATCCATCATTTTCAACATACCATCACTGTAAGCATCAAGTGACATCCGGTAAAAATTACCAAAGAAAAGCAGGTTCACTGTTTTCTTTTCAATATCATCGGGTGTAAATAAGCCCTTGGGTATTGATGGCCTGGTTGCCAATATTGAAAATATCATGGTGAGCAAACTTACAGTAAGCAACATAAATGTGGGTATGAATAAGTTTGAATGCTCATCAAGCTTACGTAAAACCAAACTGATAATAGCCGAAAGGATAATAGAGTTTACCGTGATCATGATGTGGGCCTTATTATCTGCCATGTCACTTAAGCGTTGATGATTAGTTGAGCTTATGCGAAACATGGTTTCAATCCCTCTTTCTGGCCTTTCGCTCTTGTGTTTTTTTTCATGTTTGTCATGATCATCATGAACAGCATGATCAATTTTAACAAGACCAACGTCAACCTGATTTACTTCGGGTACTTCGTTCACTTCAGTTTTTTCTATCGTGCCGACTTGTTTATCTTTTAACTTCTCCAGGTTCTTTTGTTTCTGATCATTTAGCAGCAAGCGGCAATAATCAGTAAAATAATTATGCGTTTGTAACAGCTCAATATTAGTGGTACGCCATGTTTCCTTATCAAATTCCGTATGCTTTATGGCTTCCATTTCCTTACGCATCAGCTTGCTTTTATCGCGAAAATCATCTGTACCCAGGTGAAAAAGATCAGCATCGCACAAAATTTCCTCTAAAAGGGTTGTTGGTTTTTGGGGCATCCGCGTGGCCATAATACAGGCATTAACCTTATCAATTACAGATGCATCTATTTTAAGCTGCTTTAAAAGGTGGTTTGCAATATCAACACTTTTTGTTTCATGGTTATTTTTATCGGTAAAGTAACCGGTATCATGAAACCACGCAGCCGATATTACTATAAAAAAGTCTTCATCACTTAGCTGATAATGATTAGCTACCTGTGTGGCAGCAGCAACAACATCCTTTGTATGCTTTAAATTATGATATATTAGTTCAGGATCATGATGTACATCAAAATACGATATAACATAATGCTTAACCTCGTCTAACAACTGTTGAAATTTCATGGTAGCTTTTTATGGTTAAAGTAGACAAATTTATTCTAAAAATCTTTAATTACAGCCAGAAACGGCTTAAACCCTTAATTATTATTAAAGTTTACCCCTCCAAATTAACATTCAAATAGTTAGGCGTTTTATTTAGAAATAATGAACAAACAAGGAATGGTTAAATCAAGCCTATAAACTTTTAGATTCCTCAACCAGGTTTTCAGGTCCCTCATAACTGTAATTATAAGGCGGATAAGGAACTATGAAAGTATCCTTAACTCTTGTAGATATTCTGAAATAAGGTATCCATATGGCCGCAGTAATACATATACGGATCAAAGTATATAAAGCTTTTTGTGAAATCAGATCGTTATGAAGTGGTAAAGCTACAAGGTAATCAATCAATAAAAATGTTACATTAAACAAAAGATAACCAATTATAGCTTTAGGAAATATATCACGTTTGTTTATGAGCAATATCAGGCAAAACACAGCGTAACACATTAATATGATATTTCCAGCTGTTTCAAACGCTATTATTATCTTAAAATTAAGATCGAGTTTATCCGTTGTGTGTAAATTCCATGTCTTTAAATTAAAATAGTCATTGTTAAACAGTGATATAACTACATTTAAAGGAGTTAAGGCAAGACCAATGGCAATCAATATAAGCCAGCCGCCAATTGGTGTAAATGTAGCACCATAACTAAAAACAATGCCTGGAGTTTCGCGCTGATAGATCCAAACAMCTAAACAGATAAGTMCTACGGTAAGCAAACCAGCAAAAATCACCATAAAGTTATTGGGGATTGATATTGTTGAGCCATCATTTGGCGTATAAGAAAAGCTATAACTTAAACCACTATCATTCAATTGCTTTATATCATCTTTGAATTCAGAAAGCTTGTCGACCGGGACATAATCCTTAAGATATGCAAACTTATAATTAAGCAACAAGGTATCGCCTGATGAAGTATAATGTGATGCAAACCGATAATAATCCCTGCTGATCGTATTCCTTCTTTCGGTGAGATCCCAGTTCACAGGCATGATCACCTGTTGGGTATATTCCAGATCATAAGGATAGGAAACTGATACAGGTGTTTTTGTTTGCCCTGTTATAGATGGAAGCTGTTGTGATATACTATTTGCAAAAAGATCAACTACCAATTTATTTGTTGTAGAATCTTTTCTAAAGAAATTATTGATCAAGTAAGTTTCGGTAGTAGTGAGTACATTCTTTTGCAGATTATCAACTACAATAATTGAATCTTTGGCCTCAATTTTTGAATATGTTTTTGAATAATATTCCAAATAGTTTTTCTCTGTTTCGGCCATGCCGGATGATGCCAGCCTACTC